>JASFHG010000050.1:0-11944 GCA_050123355.1 Planctomycetia bacterium | reverse complement strand
CGACCTCCCAGCCCGACCTCGAGCACCGCAACGTCAACTTTGGATTGAGCAAAATAAAGCAGTGCGATGGCTGTAGCGATTTCGAAGTAAGTTGGCCCGTCGCCGGGCATCTCACTATCAACAATATCAACCGCCGGTCGGATCTGGTCGATCAACTCGGCGAATGTCTCACCTGGACAAGGCTGACCGTCGATCGCGAACCGCTCTTCAATCCGATCGAGATGGGGCGAGGTGAACGCGCCCGTCTTCAGCCCGGCGGCGTGAAAGATCGCGGCAAGCATCGCCGTTGTTGAACCTTTCCCCTTCGTGCCCGCAACATGGACCACTTCAAGCGAATCCTGCGGGTTGTCGAGCAACCCCAACAGGCGGTGCATCCGATCGAGCCGGAAGGTCCGTTCGGCGTAGGGAATCGACTTGGACCGCTCCCAGTCGATCCGGTTCATCAGATAATCAGATGCAATATCGCGAGGACTTTTCATCACCCCTCAAATCCAACTTAGGAACTACTTTTCCGCTTTCTTGTCTTCCTCTTCTGCAATCACCGGGAGCTTGAGGTCAAGGAGCTTGCCAAGGTTCAATGCAATATCGGTATTGTCGTGGAAGCCGGTAAAAAGCTCCTGACCGACACCGACGGCCGAGGTGATGGCCGGGGCACTGGTATGGCCACGGCTACTGAAGAAGATACCGGCCGCCTGATCGCGAAGTTTGACACACTCGCCGGCAAAATTAGGCGTGGAACGACCGTATCGGAGGCGGTTATCCTCCTTGATCTTCCGACGTTCTTCACCTTTGGCCTTCTTCACCGCGAGCACGGCAGCCCACATCGTTTCTAAATATTTACGATCCTTGTCTGAAAGATTCTCCTTGTCGCCGTAAAATTCCGTGATAACCGGCAGAACCTTTTCAAACGGCTTCCCGTCAAGCTTTTTGATCTTGTCACGGAAGGTACCGACACTGTACGGCTGTTTATAAATGATGCCCGGCTTGATCCCCCGGGTGCCGAGCGTCAGGCCACCCGTCTCGTGGTCGGCCGTGACGAGAATCAGCGTTTCGGCAGGGTGCTTTTTGTAGAAATCGTAGGCTACCCGGACGGCCTTGTCCAAATCGATCGTTTCGGCAACGATTGCCCCGGCATCGTTTCTATGCGACGCCCAATCGGTCCGGCTCCCTTCGACCATCATGAAGAAACCGACGGGGTTGTCCAGCAGCCGGATCCCTTGCTCGGTGAATTGGGCCAGGGTCATGACCCCTTCCTCTTTGTCGATCACCGGCGGAAGAGCCGAGCCACGGTCGCTGAGCACGGGGCTGGTGGCGTAGACGCGTCCGCCCGGCTTGCACTTCTCGAGCGCGTCGAGCGAGCGGGTTACCACGACCCCGCGTTTTTGCATCTGTGTGAAAGCATCCTTTCCCTTCTTTGCCTTTTTGTCACTGAGCAGGCCGCCGCCGGCAAAATACTCGAACGGGGAATCTATCAGCTGCTTGGTAATCGCTCCATATTCATGTCGCGATTTGACCGACGCATAAAATACGGCCGGGGTCGCGTGATCCAAACCGGTAGAAGAGACAATGCCGACGCGATACCCTTTTTTATGAAGGAGCTTCGGAATCGATACCAACGACCGCCCGTCCGGCAAGACCGCGATGCTTTTGTTCTTCGTTTTCACGCCACAGCTCATTGCCGTTCCCGACGCGCCCGAACCGGTGATGTAGGAATCGACCGTGAACGTGGTCATCGGACTCTGGACCGGGAGGCGATCCATCACCAGACGCATGTTGTTGGGGCTCGGGACCGATTCGCCCGCCTCGTAGGCCAGGCAATATTCGGCCGCTATGCGATGATTCATCCCCATCCCGTCGCCAATAAAGAGGAAGATGTACTTCAGCTTCTGCGGCGAGTCGGCTTGTGCAGAACTCGAACCGATGCCAAATACCAAGGCAGCAATCAACAGCAATACGAAAAAACGAACAACAAAACGGTGTCGAGCAAAGGTGGTCATCGTAGAAAATTCTTTCTCATTAAAGGATCGGCAACTAGGAGATAGTTACCTATAAGGTGGGAAATGGAAGGATGATCCATGAAGGTCATGCCAAAGCACGATTTATGCAGTCTATTAAGTGTATCATAGCGACGGGTGAGAATAAACCCCCTACCGTAACCGAGAATTTACCCCCCCATCCTTATTGAGATCGCCTATTAACAGAGATTTTGGTATCGAAAATTTTATCCAGGTATGGATTTAACCGGGCTTTAAGGCAAAAAACTTCACTTAAGCCGAATTGGGATTGCAAAGCAGGACCTATTTTGGGTCCAAAAATCGCATCACCGCCAAGGAGTATCTGGACAGTTAGCCTCTTGATTGACCACACGGGCCAGGACAAAAAGCAGGTCCCCTAGACGATTCAGATACGACGTGATCGCCGGGTTGATGCACTGCGACTCGGCCCGAGCCAACGTGACATGCTCCCGCTCAGCCCGGCGACAGACGGTCCGTGCCAAGTGCAGCATAGCGGTCGCCCGCGTCCCGCCCGGCAAGATGAAATCCTTCAGCGGCGGCAACGTCTTCGAATAGCGATCGATCTCCAGCTCCAAATCGACCGTCTGATCGGCCCGGCCAAGCGTGGCACCGGTCTCGTTCGGCGACGGGCAGGCCAGCTCCGCTCCGACGTGAAAAAGCTGCTTCTGGACTTTGTGGAGCAATTGATCAACCGGTTCGGGAAGCTTCTCCGCACGAGCCAGACCAAGGACCGAATTCAGCTCGTCAAGCGTCCCGCAGACATGCAGCCGCTGGGCATCCTTCTCGATCCGATCGCCGCCGAGCAGATCGGTCTTCCCTTCGTCACCATTTCGAGTATAGATTTTCATGCAACATCACACGTGTAAGTTCTGTTTCAACTCGGATTTACCGTCCCCTACTGCCTAAAATTCTCCCCCAAATCGGATCGGGCGTCAACCCGCGAGGCCGGATGTAGTGATTGCGCTAAATAGGGGGGATAGCGAATGCGAAGAATGGGCTGTCTTGCCAAAAAAGTCCGCAAGGCGGTGAAAGACGAGGGGGGGAATCGGTAACTTTCTCACAGCGTCAACGTTCACGGCTCGCCCGTAAACGTCCGTTCGCGTCCTTGTCACTATATATAAAATCAGTCTACCCTTCATGCTCGATTTTGGCATAAAATGCGTCTTTGACAAGCGGCGTGAAAACTGTTGCAAATGAAGTTTCGAACCAAAATAGGGCACGCTTCGCGGCCCAATTTCGGCTTGGCGATTGAAATAATAACGTTTATTTCCCCCAGGGTGCGGAAGCACCAACCAAAACACCTTTTTGAGTGATTCCTAAAACCAGAGGAGAGTACCCATGCAAATCGACGTCCCCAAAATCAAAGACCGCGTCGCCGAACAGTCGGAGCAGATCCATCGCCTGCAGAGCGAGTTGAGCAAGACGATTGTCGGCCAGGAAGAGATGCTTTCCCGGCTACTCGTCGGGCTATTGACCGAAGGCCACATCCTGTTGGAAGGGGTGCCGGGCTTGGCAAAGACAACAGCGATCAAGTCGATGGCCGAAGCGCTCGACACGAAATTCCAGCGGATCCAGTTTACGCCGGACCTCCTGCCGGCGGACTTGGTCGGGACAATGATCTACGTCCCCTCCGAAGGACAGTTCACCACCCGCAAGGGCCCGATCTTCGCAAACTTCATCCTCGCCGACGAAATCAACCGAGCGCCGTCGAAGGTCCAGTCCGCGTTGCTCGAAGCGATGCAAGAACGCCAGGTCACGATCGGTGACTCGACCTATCCGCTCGAAGGGCTCTTCCTCGTCATGGCGACCCAGAACCCGATCGAGCAGGAAGGAACCTATCCGTTACCCGAAGCCCAGGTCGACCGATTCATGTTGAAGGTCAAGATTGATTACCCCGAAGCGGACGACGAGCGCAAGGTGCTCGACATGGCGCTCGGCGGGGTGGCTCGCAAGATCCAAGCGGTCCTCACGCCCGAGGCGGTCATGCAGATGCAAGAGGTTGTGCAGATGATCTACGTCGACGATCAAGTCCGCGACTACATTTTAAACCTGGTCCGCGCGACGCGTAACCCAATGGAGTTCGGCATGCGTGAATTGGCTCCGCTGATCGACTTCGGAGCCTCGCCGCGAGCGTCGATCTACCTCGGGCTGGCCAGTCGTGCGATGGCCTTCCTCGCGGGCCGCGGCTACGTCACTCCGCAGGACATCAAGGACATTGCCTACGACGTACTCCGCCACCGCGTTATTTTGACTTACGAAGCCGAAGCCGAACAAATGACATCCGAAGATGTGATCAAAACGATCCTCGATACCGTTCCGGTTCCGTAAACGGAACCGGAACCGGAACCGCAGAATATCGAACAAGGAATGTCGAATTTCGAAGGAAGGTGCTACCGCACCGGTGGATATGGATGCCAATAAGGTAGAAATCGCAAAGGAATAGAAGTATGTCGAAAGACGAACGATTTGATCTGGAAGAAAGGCTTATTGATTTTGCAGTACGCATTATAAAACTATCGGATTCCTTGCCTAAAACGGATGTGGGGCATCACATACGCAAGCAAGTACTTCGAAGCGGCACGTCACCCGCTCCGAATTATGGCGAGGCGCAAAGCGCTGAATCACGAAATGATTTCATTCATAAGATGAAACTTGCTTTGAAGGAACTACGCGAAACCAAAATATGGTTGCGAATGATCATTCAAGCCGACCTACTCCCATCGACTCGACTTGAACCATTACTCCAAGAAAACGAAGAACTCATTTCCATTTTCGTAACAAGTATACAAACCGCACAAAAAAACAAGGAAAAATAAACCATATCCCTTCAGCTGTCACCCTCGTGCGGTAGCACGTCACTTCGACATTCGACATTCCTTGTTCGATATTCTGCGGTTCAAGAGGCACGCCCATGGCACAAGACATTAGTGAAATTTTGAAAAAGGTCCGGCACATCCAACTCGTTGCCAATCGCAAGGTGGACGAACTGCTGGCAGGCCAATATAAAAGCGTCTTCCGAGGGCGGGGGATGGAGTTCGACGAGGTGCGCGAGTACCAGCCCGGCGACGACATCCGTACGATCGACTGGAACGTTACCGCGCGGAGCAACGCGCCGTTCATCAAACGGTTCGTCGAAGAACGCGAGTTGACCGTCATGTTTTTGGTCGACGTCTCAGCCTCGGGGATCTTCGGATCGCGAAACCGGTCGAAGCTGGAAACGGCGATCGAGTTGGCCGCCATCCTCATGTTCTCGGCACTGAAAAACAACGACAAGGTCGGCCTGTTGACGTTCTGCGACGACATTGTTGACTATTATCCGCCACGGAAAGGGAAGGCAAACGTGCTGCACCTGATCCGCGAGCTGGTCGCGTCCGAGCCGAAACGGCGACAGACAAACATGGGAGCGGCCCTGGAATATTTGAACCGGATCCAGAAGCGTCGATCGGTCGTCTTCCTGATCAGTGACTTCCTGGACGCCGACGCCCAGTCGTTTCGGCCCAGTAACAGTACAAGGAAAAACCCGTTGCAAAAAGCGTTGGCGGTGGCCAACCGGCGACACGACGTGGTGGGCATCAACGTTTCCGATCCGCGAGAGCATGAACTGCCGGATGTCGGGTTCATCTCCCTGCTCGATCCGGAGACCGGCCAAGTAGTCGAGGTCGACACACACAGCCCCGAAGTGCGACGTCTTTTTGCAACCGCGACGACGAAACGTGCCGAGCAGACCTCCGCAACACTCCGCCGGTCAGGTATCGACGAACTGGCAGTCCACACCGACGAAGAGTACGACGTCACGCTCCGCCGCTTCTTCCGCATGCGAGAAAAACGGTTTAGGTGATCTTGACAACATTAAACACAAGCCGAAATTGAGCAAAGCTCTATTTCGGATCCGAAATAGGCACTGCTTCGTAGTCCCAATTTCGGCTTGGCATTAACAAAAACGTTTATTAACTCCAAGGTGCGGAAGCACCAACTAAAAGAGTCCGAGACGATGACCAATAACAAAACACGTTTGAAAAATCGACTCCTGGTGATCCTGCTTCTGCTCGCGCCGCTTGCGCTCGGTTGTGGACAGGCGACCGAAACAACCTCCGAGCCGGCCGAGCCGCCGGTCTCGACGGTCGAGCAGGGACCGGTCCGTGTGACGGCCGAAGTGACCGCCGGTGAGGTTTCACTGTCGGACCGACCGAAGTTGGTCGTGACGATCGACCACGAACCGAACGTCGAGGTCAAGATGCTCCCGTTCGGCGAGCGGATCGGCGAGTTTCGGATCCTCGAAGAAAATGACGCCCTGCCACAAGTGAAAGAAAATCGGGACGTCGTGCGTCGCAGCTTCACACTCGAACCGCTGACGACCGGCCGCCAAGAGGTCTGGCCTGTCATGGTCGACTATGTGGACCACCGGCCCGGCAGCGATCCGCAGACCTATACGATCGAGACCAAACCGCTCTTCGTGACCGTCACGTCGGTAATCCAGTCGGACAACCCGGTACTGAACGAACTGCGACGATCGGAAGACCTGCAGCGGCTCCCGTTCTCCTACATGCTGTTCATCATAGGGGCTGGCGTAGGGTTCATGATCGTCTTGATCGGGGCCGGGCTGTGGATCTGGTACCGCCGGCGGCAGCAGATCATCATGGCACGGGCATTAACCCCGACCGACCTGGCCGCGCAGGAACTCGACGCACTGGTAACCTCCGGGCTGGCGGAACACGACGTAAAGGAATTCTACGTCGGGCTGACCGGCATCGTGCGACGGTTCATCGAACGAACGACCGGTATCCGTGCCCCCGAACAGACGACCGAAGAATTTTTACGCGAGGTAAGTCAACGAGACTCCTTCGACCCAAACGAGAACCGACGGCTGAAAAGCTTCCTGGAGTCGGGCGACCTGGTCAAGTTCGCCGCCTACATGCCGGAAAACGACGCGATCACCAACAGCATCGACCGTGCCCGCGTGTTCGTCGGCTTGCAACAAGAAGTAATAGAAGAACTGGAGCCAATTCAATAATGGTTCGTTAACCGCGTGACTTCATGTCCGCGCTTACGATACATTTCAACTCCCATAACGATTTATCGTTTAGCAATGATTTTTCAAAAACGCAACACGAACCCCTTTTGTTACCGTTAAAGCGCGGGGATAAACCCACGCGGCTAACGAACGTGAACACAAATCGTACGATTATCGTAAATTCAAACGCAAAGAAATAACCATAAACGAGGTTACCCATGCTGAGCTTTCGATTTCAAGATCCCTGGTGGTTGATGCTATTGATACCTTTGGCGTTGATCGGTTACTTCATCTATCGACGCCAAAAGGGAACGGCGATTGTCTACTCCGACGCGACGATCCTCGCGACGTTACCGGTCACCATGATGCTGAAAATCAAGCGAATTGTCCCATGGATCCTCTACGGCGGCATGGTCCTGGCGATCCTCGCTCTGGCCCGACCGCAGCAAGGGCTGGAAAGGTCCCGTGTCCGCACCGAGGGGATCGCGATGGAAATGTGTATCGACCGGTCCGGCTCAATGAAAGAGGATGATTTTATTTTAGATCGGAAGCGAGTAGATCGGCTGACCGCCGTGAAGAGCGTATTCAGGGATTTTGTGGAAGGGGACGAGACACTCGGCCTGCAAGGACGGCCGAACGACCTGATCGGCCTGATCGCATTTGGCGGTTTTGCCGACGCCAAGTGTCCGTTGACGCTCGACCACGAGGCGCTCGTCCAGATCCTCGACACGATCCAGGTTCCCGCCCCGATCCGCGACCGGAGCATTTACGAAATTGATCCCGCGTTCCACGAGCAGGAGCGACTCACTGCAATCGGCGATGCGTTGGTGCTGGCCGTCGATCGTCTTAAGGACTCGAAGGCAAAAAGTAAAGTGATTGTGCTCCTCTCCGACGGGGCGAGCAACACCGGCGTGGTCAAACCGGAAGAAGCGGTCGAAGCGGCCAAGGCCTATGGCATCAAGATCTACACAATCGGTATCGGCGACCCGAACCCTGCACGCTTGCTCCGGATGCCTCGTGGCCCGATGTTACAGCCAGGCGGTGAAATGGACGAAGCAACATTAAAAATGCTCGCCAACGAGACCGGCGGGAAATACTTCCTTGCAACCACCACCGGCGCACTCGAAAAGGTGTACGCCGAGATCAACCAACTTGAAAAGACCAAAATCGAAAACCGTGTATATCGCGAATATGCCGAGCTGTACCACATGTTCCTGCTACCCGGCCTGTGCCTGATCACGCTGCAGGTCGTGCTGGTTTCGACGCGGTTTCGGTCATTGCCGTAGAAAATATGTAAGCCCAATTTTTTGGGACCCAAAATAGAGCTTCGCTCAATTTCGGCTTGGGCACACAACAACTAACTGAACACAAGTTACTGAAAACTGAACACTAACTTAGGTGATCGTCATGCAATGGGAAAATCCGATCTACTTACAACTGCTTTGGTTGACTCCCTTTTTGATCGCACTTTTGGTCTATCGCCATAAGCGTCGAGTCGCCGCGGCACGCCGCTTCGCTTCGACGAAGATGCTTGACCGACTGGCACCGCCACTAGAACTTTGGCGGCCTTGGCTTAAGGGGATCGCGGTCGTGGTGGCAATGGTGCTCCTGGTCTTCGCGGCCGCGCGTCCCCGCTTCGGGCTGTACATCACCGAAGTGGCCCATCGTGGAGCGGATGTCTTCGTCGTGATGGACGTCTCGAAAAGCATGATGGCCGAAGATGTGAAGCCGAGCCGGTTGAAACGGGCCAAAACGGACGTCCGCGACTTGATCCGCGAGCTCGAAGGGGATCGGGTAGGTCTGGTCGCGTTCGCCGGAAACGCGGTCATCAAATCACCCCTGACCAGTGACATCGCCTTCTTCGAAATGATGCTCGACGACCTCAGTTCGAAAAGTGCGCCGTTGGGTGGCACCAATATCGCCGAAGGGCTCGAAAAAGCGATCTCCTCGCTCGAAGCCGCCGCCGAGGATGGCCGAGATCGGGCCATCGTCCTGATCACCGACGGCGACGATCTCGGAAATCCGGACGAAGTGATGGCAATCGCCAAAATCGCAAAGCAAAAAAACATCAAAATCTTCACCGTCGGCCTCGGAAATCGCCAAGAAGGGGCTCGAATTCCCGTCCGCGACGAGCACGGTAACCTAAACTATATGCAGTACGCCAATAAGGAAATCTGGTCGAAAATGAACGAGTCCCTCCTGAAGAAAATCGCCGACACGACCGGCGGCGTCTGCATCCTGGCCGGCACCAGCGCGTACGATCTGGGCCAACTCTACGAAGATCGACTCGCCAAGCTGACCCAAACGGAAATCAAAACCGAAAAACGCGAAAAGTACCATGAACAATACCAACTCTTCGCGAGCCTCGGCCTGATCTTCATGATGATCCAAATGGCCGTGCCCGCCTATCGAAAAGTAGGTCATGGCAAGCCCTGACGAAACAAAAGGCGTAAAAAACAACCCGCTGATACAAAAAATTTACAGGGAGGACACAGAGAGCACGGAGAAATTAAAAATTGGACAACAAACTCCACAATGACCTGGATGCGACATGCCGACAACGTCGTCGGCACACCGGTTATCAAAAAATTATCTTCGTGCTCTCTGTATCCTCCCTGCACAAAAAACACGATTTCAAAATGAACACGGAGAAATTATCGTGCGATATTTAACCCTGCTCCTGATACCCGTGATGGCCGCCGCGGTGGCACTCGCCCCAACGACGTCCCAAGCCACATTGAACAAGGTCCCCAATCTGGTTCAAGACGGAATCGACGCGTTCGAGGCAAAACACTACGACGAAGCGACCGAGCTGTTCGAAAAGGCGCTCGAGACCCAGCCGAACGACGCGCGTATCCTCTTCAACCTCGGTTGCGTCAAGTCGGCACAAGGCAAGTACGACGAAGCGGTCAAGCTGCTCGAAGACGCCTCGACGACCAACAACACCGAGCTGGCAATCAAGTGCCGCTACAACCTGGGCCAAATCGCCGTAGACCGAGCCAAGGCCGTCTTGGGCGAGAAACCAGAGGAGGCCAACGCCGAAACCCGGGCAAAGGTACAGGAATATATCAATCGTGCGATCGCCGACTATAACACCTGTCTCGAAATGCACCCGAATTATCCGGACGCGCGTCACAACCTTGAGTTGCTTCGAGTCTGGCAAAAAAATATGGAGCAGGTTTGGAAAGAGAAGGACCGTGAAGCCCGCCGCAAGTCGATGGATCTGCCGAAATTTGTCGACTGGCTCGACAAAGAACAGCGGGGCCTGCGTCAGCAAGGGAAAACGCTCGAAAAACAACGACGGAGCCCCAAACGACGGCTGGCCGTATACGACTCGTCGAAAGCCCAACGTGAACTGAGCGAAGAAATCCACCCGTTGAAACAAAAGATCACCGACGCGATCAATCAACCACAAGCACAAAAGGGACCACCTGCACCCGGTGCCCCCGGCATGGTGCAGCAACCCCAGCAGTCGGCGATCCCGCCGGAACAAAAGCAGCAGATCGTCAAGGCACTCCAAGATATGGCAGAGACGGCGGGCAAGTCGATGACGACCGCTTCGGAGTGCCTGTCCGAGCGAATATTCGACGACGCGTCCAACTCGCAGGCTGAATCGATCGAGCACCTCGATCAGATCGGCGCGATCCTTCGTCCGTATCCGGAACTCGTGAAAAAATCGGTCGCCGAACAGCGTCAGCTTACCGACCAATCGAAACAAAAGATGTCCTCCACCAACGCCCTGCCCCCGACGGCCCGGGCCATGGACCAAGGCCTGCTCGATGCCCAACGGACCAACGCCAGCGGCGCTCCGGAGCCGCTCCGCGAGTTCACCGAGGCGATCGAAGAAAAAGGGGACCGCAACAGCGCGACCAACGCGATCGATGCAACCCCGATCGCTCCGAACGTCTCGCGAACCGACGTGGCTGAGCAGCCTGCACCGCCGACCTTCGATCCGGAAGAGGCGGCCTGGCAACAACGGTTCGTCGAGCGATGGAGCCACCTGATGATTGGCAAGGCGGAGCAAGGCCTGAAAAATCTCCCGCCGGAAGAACCCAAACCACCTAAACCGGAAGGCAAAGAGCCGACCGACGAAGAAAAACCGACGCCCGAGCCACCGAAACAACTCTCGCCCGAAGAGCAAAAGGCTCAAGCCGAAAAAGAAAAGATCGAAGGCCTTCGCGAGTCGATGCGTCGCGCAGTCGAGCTGGGCCCCCAGGTAGTCCGACTCACCCGCGAGGCCTCGCAGTTACTCGACAAGGACCAGATCGACCAAGCGGTACCTCGCCAGCAAGAGGCGTTAAAACTGCTCGAAAAGATCGCCGAGCCGCTGAAGGACAAGAATCAGCAGAACCAGAACCAACAAAATCAGCAACAGCAGCAGCAAAGCAAAGACCAGAAAAAACAAAAACAGGATCAAAATAAAAACAAGGACAAGAAGGACCAAAATAAAGACAAAGATAAAAACAAGGGCCAAAAGGATCAGCAGCAACAGGCCAAGCCGAAGCCTGAAAAGGGTGGCAAGGACCAAAAAGGTGGAGCCCAACCAAAGAACCTGTCCAAACGTCAGGCGGAAGCGATGATCCGCAAAGTAAAAAAACGTCAAGACGAAGCAGAGAAAACACGTCTCTTGATTCAAGAAAAGATGTACGGCCCGCGAAAAGTAGAAAAAGATTGGTAAGCATAAGCCGAAATTGGTACCGCGAAGCAGGACCTATTTTGGATCCGAAATAGAGCTTCCCTCAATTTCGGCTTGGAAAGCATGTTTTAAGGAATACCGAAAACGGAGTATATACGATGGGACTTCACCCCTTGAAAATCATCCTAACCTTTGCCCTCGTCCTCATGATCGGGTCTGTCACTTTGGCAGACGACGAGAAACCGGAGATTCTCGTCGAGCTCGATCAGAGCCAGGTTTACG
>JASFHG010000049.1:0-12058 GCA_050123355.1 Planctomycetia bacterium | reverse complement strand
GTTTGGTCGCTAGTGTAGTTGTCTACGGCAAACCCCCAAGGTTCTTCATTGCCTACATTAGCTACGTAACACGATCTTCCGAACTGAGCGAGTTGACTTCCGCCTGAGTCGACAATCGGACAAAGGTTCTCGGTGCCCGACGCCGAAGGACAGAGAAAGCCGCTGACCGGTGTCTTGGCGACCGCTTCGTTGTTCGCATGCCAGCATGGATAATCGAAATCGATTTGTTCGTAGAGTGGGTTTTGTTCCATAAACGGCAGCAACAGGGTTCCCCAAGCCCAGCCGGGGCCCGCGTCATGGGTGCCGGAATTGAAATTGACGCCACCGGCTTGAACGATATAAGCCGACGGATAGCAGCTGTGGGCGCCGTGATAATTTTCAAACGCCAGGCCGATCTGTTTCAGGTTGTTCGAGCACTGCATTCGTCGGGCGGCTTCTCGCGCGGCTTGGATCGCCGGTAATAAAAGAGCGATCAAAATTCCGATGATCGCGATCACGACCAAAAGTTCCACCAGCGTGAAGCCGGTAGCGGGTCGTTTGCAAGATAGAGGGTGTTTTGTACTGGGTTTAATCGTTTTTTGTAGGATATTCATATCGGTTACTTTCTTCTCTCTTCGTTAAGAATGGTAGGTAAATGCGATCGAAAACTTGTGCAATTGGGGAAACGCAGCAGTCCAATCAGGAGAGGCTCGATTTACACCAACAGACAAAGTTTCACAGAATGACAATAACGCGAGATGAACGTAGAGAACCGCGCATGCAAATCATCTAAATCATCTCGAATATCGAAGTCAACCAGATGGGTTAAGAGAGAGGGGGGCCGCGAACGGACGGCTGGGTCGTGAAGAGGCAGCGATAGGCGTCTTCCCGGACGGCGACCAGTAGATCGACCTGAGTGCTAAGGAACGTTATCGCGACCTGCCGGCTGGTTTGTTTCTGTAAACCGACGAAATCGCAGATCGGACATTCCCCCATATCCAAAGTCGGTAGACCGTCGCCATGATTTTTGTTGATGGTCTGCGATTGGTCTGGGCTCGGGCAACAAGGAATGTTGCTTGATTGAGAACCGGTCTCCCGTTGTCCAAGGAGAAATAGGCTGCCGTCGGGTTGTCGGACATAGTGCGAGCAGCCGGGCAAGAAATGGAGGAACTCGCCGAGGACGGTCAGGGTCGCAAATGTCAGAATAAGCCCCCACGTGAGGGGACGACGGAACTTTTTCATGACCAATAGGGTAAACCGGGAAGGATGTATTAGGTAAGGCTAATTATTGTAACGGAAACCACGATCTGCGTCAAGTATGACCGGCGGTTGAGAAAATTGCAAAAATTTTTCGTAAAGAGGTTGACGTGAACAGCCGATAGTGCTATACTCCTATATAGCACTATGGCGCAGAGGGCTGTGCCGCCTAGATTTGCTTAACCGACGGGGGGTTAGGATGGTTCGAATACGATGCTTTTTCACGTAAATCCAAACGATGAACTGCCGATCTATCGCCAGTTGGTGCGACAGGTCAAGCATGCCTTGGCCACCGGACTGCTGGAGCCGGGGGACAAGCTGCCGTCGCAGCGGGAGGTCTCCCAGGAGTTGGTCA
This sequence comes from Planctomycetia bacterium, assembly GCA_050123355.1. GTDB lineage: Bacteria > Planctomycetota > Planctomycetia > Pirellulales > Thermoguttaceae > JASFHG01. The sequence continues at coordinate 10,467 of JASFHG010000049.1, read as the reverse complement.
TCAACCACCTGACCGTGAAAAAAGCGTACGAAACGCTCGAATCGCAGCAAGTCATCCATACGCTTCGAGGGCGGGGGACATTTGTCGTCGACCCGTTGCCTCAATCGCTTTTCGAAGACGGCCTCGAGCAACTGGATCAAGATCTCGTCGAATTGGTCCACACGGCCAAGCTTTTAGGGATCAGTAAATCTGATTTTTTGAAACGACTTAAACGTACTTGGGATACGTAGGGTGCGTCTGGACGCACCGTTTAGGAACCCGTTTCCGTTGGGCGCTGGTGTAAACACGAAATTTCAAAAGGTGCGTCCAGACGCACCCTACACAGGATGAAAGAACGATGAACCTTATCGAATGTCGTGCGGTGACGCGGTATTTTTCCGGCGGGGTTACCGCTTTGGACCGAGTCGATTTTTTCGTGCCCGAGGGGACGGTCTACGGACTCGTCGGTCGCAACGGGGCAGGCAAGTCGACGTTGCTTAAGATGCTGCCCGGCTTGCTGCAGCCGAGTAAAGGGGAGGTCCGCGTTTTTGGCCTCGATCCGTGGGAGGAGCCGGTCGAGGTGAAACGCCAGTTGGGTTATTTGAGCGAGACCGAGGCCCATCCGCCCATCTTGAAGATCCGGCACCTGACCGAATTGCATGCGAGCGTCTATCCGAAGTGGGACCCGGCGATGGCGGCAAAGCTTTTGGACCAGTTCGGCTTGCGAGAGGACGATCGGTTGAGTCGCCTTTCCAAAGGGCAGAAGCGGCAGGTGGGGCTCATGCTGACCGTGTGTCATCGGCCGCGGCTTTTGGTACTTGACGAGCCGGCCTCGGGCCTCGACCCGGCCACGCGCCGCGAATTTCTCGAGGTGGTCATCCGCCTGTTGTCCGAATCCGGGTCGACGGTCCTCTTTTCGTCCCATATTTTGAGCGACTTGGAGCGGGTGGCCGACCACCTGGCCATTTTGCACGAGGGGCACATGCTGTTGCAGAAGCCGCTCGACGAGATCAAGGAAAACATCTGCCGGGCGACGATTGCGCTGGACGCCGACAGCTCGACCGACCGCGACGCGGTGCTTGCCCGGCTGGAGGCCCAGCCCGACTGTCTGCGGGTAACTGCACATGAGAGCGATGTTGAAGTGATCCTACTTTGCCAACCGGAGGAGGTCGAGACGAAACTGCGCGAACTCCTCGGCGATTCGTCGACTCCGGCGGTACGTCAAACGACCTTGCTCACCTTGGAAGACATCTTCATCGAACTGACGAGGGACCGATCATGAAATGGTTTGCAATGCTCAAGTGTATGCTGAAGATGTACCGCTATGCACTAATGATCATCGTTTTGTTATATATTCCCTATGGTTGGTGGGCATCGATCAGCAATGTGCATTATCGCTTTTTATTGGGAATGAGCACTCTTATCTCTTGGCAGATTTTGGCGAACCCGAATGCAAGCGTGGCCAATCCCCGGTTGGGCAACCCTAACGAATTTTGGTACAACTTGCCTTTTTCGCGAACGGAAATTGCTTTGGCACACTTTTTCGTTCAGCAGATCATGTTCTGGATACTCTTCGGATCCGGTGTCGTCGTGATTGTTTTGATGGGCATTACGGCGGAGTGGCCGAATTTACTGATCGCGTTTTTCAATACGTCGGCATGTGCCTTTGCACTAAGTTCGATATTTCATCGTTTCTGTAAGCCGCGGGAGATGTCTTACTCGCTCCGATATTTTGTTCCGATGTTCTTGTGGCTTATACTTGGTGGTGCTGTTTTGTTCGTTATTGCGTCGGTATCGTCATCCGTTGGTCTGTGGCCGCTGGGGGTTGCGGTCGTGATCGGCGTGCCGCCTTTTATTGCCTTGAAGCGATCTTTCGAGGATGTCGAGCCGCTTACGGGGAAGAGAGTGTTACGGCGGCCTGTCGGCTATCGTGAATCAAGCGATTCGAAGATGAGGCCCAAACCGGTCTATGACCAGACCGAAAATATGGCGACAGCCTTGGCGACCTCCATAGACTTGGTTGATGTCGGTCTTGTCCGTCGATGGCTGTATCGCTATTTCTCGCCTGTCTCGCGATACTTGTTCATCACGGTTTGGTTGCGGTGGTATTGGATCGCGGTGTTTGTTATTGCTACTTTGTTACTTTGTGGTTCGATGTTCCCCGCGTATACGATACATAATGACAGTGGCGTCGCTATCTTCTTGGGAGTTGTTTGTGGGTTTTTTGTCGCGGCCGGAAATCGTACCATCGTGGCTGCCCTGAATCCCTTACCGATCAAATCGCATCTACTGTTTGCCTGGCTCTTTGGTCCCTGGCTGGTGATGATGGTCCTTGTCGTTGCGTCGGTGTATCTGATCTGTTCGAATCGGACCATAAATGGTGGCTATTATCGTGGTGATACCATAGTTTTTTGTGGCTTTTCACATGAGGATAAGTACGACGATATTCTGGCAGGGAAACATTATTACGGCAAGGGGTTGCCTATTCCGTTCGGGAAACGGGAAGAGAAAGATGCTCCGGTTTACTTGGCCGAAGAGCCGTTCTCACGACCCGGGGAAAATCTTCCCCGAAAATTCGAGACGGAACCGGATGCCAAGACGTTGAAGATCGCCCAATATTTCTCCGATTCGCTTTGGGCTTACTATGGGGTCATCGCTCATCCGGAAGAGTTGCTCGTGTACGATAAGGATTCCAAAACTTGGTCGGTTTCTTCCCATCCTTTTTTTGAACAATGCTATGCGGCAAAGCTCCATGTTGGGCTGCTGTGGAGTCTGATGACAATCTTTCCCGGCTTTTTGTTCGGGACCACCGGGTATCAGAGGAAATGGTACAGTAAAGCAGGCAGTAGATCGAGGCGACGGAATTCGTCGAAAACGGCTGGCTCGACGTCCCTTCCGCTGTTTGAAAGAATCTTGCAGTGGCGAGATACTCTGTGGTTCTGGGTTTTTTGGATCGTGTGGTTCGGGATGTGCGCGAGTGTTGCTTTCGGTGATCACATCACGAAACACCTTTACCCGCGGCTGTTCTTCGCGACCCATTTCGTCGAGTGCATGGTGGTTCTGGTGCTGAGTATCCCCGTTCTTTATTGGTTGAGTCTACGTGCCCTGCGACGGATCAGCTAGAAACGAAGTTCCATTTTGAATCCAAGAAAAGAAAAAGGTGTGTCTCGACGCACCCTACAATGTTATATCAAAACGAATTGCCACGAAGGATTGCCATCGACCATTCGTGAACGGGAAAAAATCTTATCCCCACGCCAGCGCCCAACGGAAGCGGGCTATTCCCCTGGTGCGTTCAGCACCACCCAAAACATTAGGCGAAGGGGTCGTCTTCGGGGGGGAGGTTGTTCAGGTCAAGCGACGGGAGGGCCGAGGCTCCGGACGGTTTGGCGTTTCGCTTCGGTTTCGGAGCGACCGGTTTTTCGACCGGCTTTTTAACCGTAGCGTTTTTGGCAACATCGGAAATTTTGGTGTCCGGCTTTTCAGCCACGGGCGTTTTCGTGACGGCGACCGATTTTTCGGCCGTGGTCGGGTTGCCGAACGGATCCTCTTCGACCGGGGCCATCGCGAGCGAGTTGCTTCCGGGCGTCTTAATGTCGATCGGATCGCCGAACGGATCCTCTTCGAGCGAAGGTTCTTCAACCGTGGCGGCTTCTTTCACCCCTTCCAACTTCGCAAGGGAGTTGAAGCTCTCTTCGGTAAGAGGAGGCTCGATCGGTTCGGGCGTCGGCTCGACCATTGCCAGTTGTTCGGGCTCGGGCGATTCCTTTGGTTCTTCTACTTTCGCGACCGTCTCGGGTGCCGGTTCCGGTTTCACCGGTTCCACGACCTCGGGCGTTGCCGGTTCTTCGATAGGCTCTTCCACGACGGGCGTCTCTGCGACCGCCACTTGCTCGGGCTCGGGCGATTCCTTCGGCTCTTCCACTTTCGCGACCGTTTCGGGTGCGGGCTCGGGTTCGACGGGCGGGTGGTCTTCAATTGCCGGTTCTTCCACTTCAACCGAAGGGGTCGGGTTTGTTGCAACCGCTTCCGGTTCCGGGCCGATCGGTTCTTCGATCGCCGGTTCTTCGGGCGTTGTCTCAATCATGTTTTCTTCCGGAGCCACTTGAGCAAGCATGGCCGGTTCTTCAACGGCGGTCGGTTCTTCCGGGATCGGGTCGTCCGTCATCGAAAACGAAGGGGCCGGAGTGACGGCCGCCAGTCGCGGAGGATCGGGCTGCGTCGGGAACGTGACGACCAGCGTGTCCGAGTTCGGCAGGTTATGGACGATCCCTTCGCTGTTGGCAAATTCGGCCGCCGGTTGTGGCCGATGCGAGGAACCTTGGAACGGATTCTCGCCCCGATCGGTACGTGGGGTAGGAACGTTTTGGAACGGACTTTCACCTCGATCGGTACGCGGGGTGGGAAAGCTTTGATTTTGGTTTGGGTCTTGGAACGGATTCTCGCCCGTGGCGGGGCGGGGAGTGGGAACAGTGCTTCTCCAGGGAGTGCCGCCATTCTCCGCAGGCACCGGAAGCGATCCGGGATTCGTAGGCGATCCGGGATTAAAGGGCACTCCAAGGTCGCCAGGAGCGGCTCCCCTATTGGACGGCATTCCCATGCCGGGCATGCCTGCACCGGGGATCTGGCCTTGGATGGCGTTGCCGATCGAGCTGCCGAGCGCTTGGAAGAAGCGACCGAAGCGGATATTACCGGATACTTCGGGCACCGGTTCCGATTGTGGGTTGGCCGGTTGGGCTTCCGAGGTGTTTTGTTCCTCGGTTTGACTTTGATTGTGGCTTCCGGAGCCCATATTGAACTCGGCCGCTTCTGCAATTCTGAGCGGGCGGAGCACGCGGGCCTCTTGGATCCGGGTTGCTTCGTAGCGTTGGGTTGCCCGTTTTTGGGACGCTTTTTTATATTCGGCGGCGGCCGTTTTTCGAGCCGACTCGATCATGAGCCGCTCTTTGCCTTGGACCCGCCGGAGCGATTTATTGACATCGTAGAAATAGTTGGTTTCGCTCACTTCGAGCTGTGCACCCTTTTTGAAGTCGGCGCGGGCCGTGTCGGGGCGATTCAATCTTAGGGCAGCAAGACCGCGGAAGAAATAGACTCGCGGATCGGTCGATTTAGCTTTGACCGCGTCACTTAATTGGTCATGGGCGTTTTGATACTCGCCGGCAAAAAAGGCATGAGCCCCTTTACCAAAAGTGGCGGCTTCCGAATCGACTTCCACTGCCCATACGGAAAGTGGCAGGAGGCCGAAACCGGCGAGGATGACAACGGTGAGAATGTTTTTCAAACGCATCTATACTGCTCCGTTACTCTCGGGGGAGTACACTCTTCTACTTTTTACGGTAAGACTCTGGCACTCTGACGCTTAGACCGCCTCAGAAGTTCCAAAGACACTCTGTTCCCATATTTTCCATACATCGCCCATCTCCGGTCAGGATAGGGGGATATATAGACGTGGATATACAACGTCGATACTACCCGGAGTAGCGGAAAAAAGCAAGCAATCGCCTCGACGGAAGGGGGAGAAGAGCGGGGTTGGGCCCCAAAAATGGAAGAAATGCCGGGGAAAGGTCGCCCGCACACTACTGGAGAGGGGGGTGAACCGCAGAATATCGAACAAGGAATGTCGAATTTCGAAGGAAGGTGCTACCGCACCAGCGTGTAATTTACCCTGGAGCGGAAGCTCCTCACTTCATCATTCGACATTCCTTGTTCGACATTCTGCGGTTCCCTAGGCCGCGTCCTCGTCTTCTTCCCAGTCTTCGTCTTCCTCGTCGTCGTCCTCTTCTTCGGGATCGTCGAAGTCGTACTCGTAGTACTCTTCGTCCTCGTCGTAGAGTTCGTCGTCCTCTTCGTCCTCATCCTCGTACACTTCCTCATCGTCGGCGTCGAAAGGGGGCTTGGCGGACTCGTCCGGCTCCTCGGTCTCAATTTCCGATTCTTCGGGCGGATCGTCTTCCGGTTCGGGCTGCTCGTCCGTTTCCGGCAGGGAGATCGGCTCGTCGAGGTCCGTTTTTCGTCGAGACGGTTTGGGAGGAGGAGATGTCGGGGCGGGGTTCGAGTCCTGGTTGGTACGGCGGGGGAGCATTTGCGTGTGGACGCCCAGGTTCTGGAACATGTGGTACACGTGGTCGTGGCAGGTGAAGATGAAGACCTGATGTCCTTGACGTGTAAATTCGTTCAGTACATCGGCGGCCGCCTTCGCGCGAGGGGCGTCGAAGTTGACCAGGACGTCGTCCAGCACCAGAGGCAGCGTGACGCCTCGCTCGGCATACGACCGGACCAAGGCCAGGCGTAGTGCGAGGAACAGTTGCTCGCGGGTGCCGCGGCTGAGCACGTCGACCGGCAGGACGTTGCCCATCGCGTCGTCCACGCGGAGCACGTCTTCGCCGAACGGGGTCCAGATTCGGGTATAGCGGCCGTTGGTCAAGCGGCAGAGGTAGTCCGACGCTTCCTTGAGTGTCTCCGGCTGGCGTTGTTCTTCGTACATCGACTTGATCGAGCGGAGGGTCGTCTCGGTCAGGGCGAGGACCTGCCAGCGTTGGACGGCTTCGTCGAGTTGTTTTTCGATCGTGCCCAACTCGAGCCGCTTTCGGTCGGCCGAGCGGTCCTTGGCGATGTCGTCGAGCTGTTGGGCCAGGCGGCCTTTCTCCTCGTGGCATTCGGCCAGCCGGGTTTTGGCCGCGCGGAGGTCGCTTTCCATCGCGTCCCAGCGAGCGGTCAGCGTGTCGTCCTCTTCGGTTGCGAGGATTCTCGCGATGGTCTGTTCGGTGCAGCAGCCGGCGATCGCCGACTCGATCGTCGCCTCGATTTCGAGCTGTTCTTCGAGCAGCTTCTCTGCCTGGGCCTGGCGATCGAGCTTTTCTTGCAGCTCGTGCTCATCTTTCAGGTCGAGCGAGTCGAGGATTTTACGGCGGCGGCGGCCCAGTCGGCGGGCTTGTTTCTCGATCTTGGTGGCACGGCGGCCCAGTTGACGCCATCGGGTTTGCAGGGCGGCCCGTTTTTCGGAGGTTTGCTGTTGGGTTTGGATTTGGTCGCGGAGGGCTTGCAGGATTTCGCATGGGTCGGAGGTCGCGACCGGTACGTCTGCTTCGACGGCCAGTTGGCGGATGCGATCGACGACGGCGAGGTACTCTTGCCGGTTCCGGTCGAGATCCTCGTTCGAGCGACGGAGCCGCTCGGCCAGCTCGTGGAGCCGGTCGCTTTGCTCGACGATCGATCGGACTTGGACCGGCGTCAGGCCGCCGGGGAGTTGGTTCGCCGCGAGCAGCTCTTCCCACCGCTGACCGATTTGGGCCAGTTGGTACTCGAGGTTCCGCATCTCCGCTTCGGCCGCCGCGACGGTTTCGGCCGCCGCGCGACGTCGCGTTTCGCTCGGCATCAACGCTTCCAGGGCCGTCAGATGTTTTTGGGCCGTGGCCAGTCGGGTCGGAGCTGTTTGGCCATCGGTCGGAAGCAGGGCGTCGAGCTGGTTGCGCTGTTCGATCGCCTGTTGGAGCTGCATCTGGACCATCTTGAGGTGCTGCTGGGCCGATTCGAGCTTGTGATTGTTGGAGCGGTCTGTCTGGATTTTCAACACGATCGCACCAACGGTCATCAGGGCGCCGAGGATCGACAGTCCCCAGCCCAGCGGACCGAGCGTGTTGACGACCAGCCCGATGATCAGGAAGACGAGCCCCAGCACGACCAGCACGCCGAGTCCGACAATCATGCCCATCGGCATCAACTGGCGTTGGATCAGCGAGCGGCACTGGTCGTCGAGCTCGGTCTGCGACCGTTGGAGCGAGGCGATCTGGTCCTCGACCTGGACGCGACGGTTTAGCTGCGCGACGAGCGTACCGGTCCGCTCCATCGCTTCGTTCAAGTTGGTCTCGCCCAGCTTGTGGAGTTCGGCGGTCGCTTCGCCCGAAACATTTTCCGCTTCGGAGCGGGCTTTGTCGTGGCGGCGGCGGACCTCTTCGTGTTGCTGCTCGGTGCGGACAAGTTGCTTTGAGGTCCGGCGGAGCTGCTTGACCTGGTCGGTGGAGAAGGTCGGGACGAGTATCGGGAGCGAGCGGATGCCGAGCCGGTCTCGTTCGGCGTCGAGGAGCTTTTGCGTTTCGCCGATCTCGTTTTCCAGTTGGCCGATCCGGCTTTGGAGCGAGCCGATCCAGCCTTGCTGTTGCGCAAACGCTTCGATGCGTGGCGACATGTCGACCAGTCGCGTGTTGACGCGAAGCTCGGCAGCCTCGGCACGCACGTCGCGGCGGAGTTGCTTGATCTCGTCGATTTTTTGGCGATAGCGGCGCCGTTTCGCGGTCAGTTCCTTCAGGCGGGCCGGTGTCTTGGTCGGGATCGTGACGGGCGACTGGAATCGGGCCAGCCGTTCGCCCAGCTCGTTGCGTCGTTGCCATTTCTCGCGGAGGTTGACCGCGATTTCCAGTGTCCGCGACTCTTGTTGCAGCCGATCGGTGCGTCGTTGAAGTTCGGTCACTTCATGATTCAGCCCGTTTCGCAACCCGGCCAGCCGACCATACTCGTCCAGCAGCCCGGCGAAGTGGTCGAGCTCTTCGCGAAGTTGATCTCGCTGGGTGATCAGTTGCGGGATACGGCCGGTACGGCCCTCGTCGTCCAGCAGCATGGACCGCGAGTTGGCCAACTCTTGGAGCACTTCGACGATCGAGACCCGATCCAAGCCGGCGCTGAGTCGGAAGAGCATCTCGGCCGCCTCCGAGTCGCCGAGCGTGCCGAGCTCTTGCATCTCTTGCAGCCCGACGGCGAAGACGTTGTTGAACGTTGCCTCGTCGATGTCCGACAGCAGCGTTTGCAAGAGGCTCTCGCCTGCCTGAGTGCCGTCGGGCGACTGGAGGATCACCTTCGCGCGGTCGGTCATGTCTCGCTCGTCGTCGTGGCGGGTCAGTTGGAAGCGTCCGGCCGTGTCGCTCAGCGTGAGCAGGCCGCCGGGCCGGCCGCCATAGACGGGCGGGAGGTAGCGGCGTCGCTCGCCATCGAAACCGTAGAGCATCGACCGGATGAACTGCATCAGTGTCGACTTGCCCGCCTCGTTCAGTCCGCAAAAGACGTTCAGGCCGTCGTTGAGTTTTTTGAACTCCAGTCCTTTCCAGACGCCAAAACCGTCGACTTTCAATGAGGTGATTTTCATGACCGATTTTCTCCTTCCTGGTCGGTACCGAGCAGGTCGACCCCGAGCGAGGCCGCCTTCGACAGCACGTCGCCTCGGACCCGATCGGTATCGAGGAGCATCTTTTTGGTTGCCGCGGGCAGGGCCGCCGATTCGAGCATCGTGTCGAGCCCCAGCGGTGCGGTGGCGTCTTTGTCGAGTTGTTCGATCGAGCGTAGGAAGTCGCCGCGGATCGAGTCTTGTTCGTACCACTGGCCCGGGTGGTTGCTCGTTTGGACATCGAGCGAGACGGTCCAGACGGCCGGTTCGCGGGTGCCGAAATCTTCACGCAGTTGGGTCAGGATCTCGTGGGTGTGGATCCCTTGCCGGAGTTGGGTGACGAGCTTGCCCGTCCCGACGCCGGTCAGCGAGACCAGCAGATCCGTCCCCGGCGTGGCGTTGGCCAGGTTTTCGAGCCGCTCTTCCAACTCGAGGATCAGGTCGTCCCGCTCCATGTCGGCCGGGATGTCGATCCGTTCCTGGTGCCAGCGGAGTACGTCGCACGGTAGCAGCGTCATCTGGACATTTCGCTCGCGGTCGACTTGGACCAACGTGCAGCCATAGGTGCCGACGTCCGATGGCTGTCGGCCTTGCAACATGCCCGGGTAGTGGACCACCGGCATCGTCTTCGAGAAGGTTTGTTGTTTTGGCAGCCCGCCGAGTGCCCAGTAGTCGACGCGACTTGCTCGCACATGCTCGAGTTCGACCGAGCCGTTGGTCAGCCCGATCGCGAACAGCCCCGGCGAGTCGGGCTCGAACTCGAGCGGCACGAACCGGCCGGTGCCACTTCGCGCGAGGCCTGCGATCCGAGCCAGCGGCGTATCGTCCCGGCGGTGGAGTATCTCCTGTGGCTTGCCGGACTGGAACCGGTGCACGTTCTCCGGCAGCCGGATCGAGGGCGGCCATGCCTCGGGCGGATCAGTCGTCCCGCCGGCCCAATAGACGCGGATCTTCTTTTCGGCCAGTTTTTGAAATTGCTCGACGAGGAACAGCGGTCCTCGCGGCCCGGTCTGGCGAGGGTCCAGCAGGTCGCCCGCCAGGAGCACGAAGTCGACCTCCTCGGTGATCGCCGCGTCGAACATGCGCGTGGCCGACGTGTAGGCCGCCTTAAGGAACCGGTCGTAAAGCACTTCGGGCACTTCACGGACCCCAAACGGCGGCGTTTCCAGATGGAAATGAGCACTATGAATAAAGCGGAAGGGCCAGTTGGACATGGGAGGCCTCGTTCTGGGAGTGAGGTCCAAAAAAGGGCGTCGCGGGCTACGCCGAATAATGTACACAAAATGCAGAGCTATTGGCAAAAGCTGGCGACTCTACAGGTTCTCGGTGTAGTG
>JASFHG010000048.1:0-12101 GCA_050123355.1 Planctomycetia bacterium | reverse complement strand
CGAATTTGGAACTCCTCGATCACTCCATCCACCGCATTATTCACCAGCCAGTTCGCCCGAGCACGGACATAGCCGCGATACTCGGCCGAGCCGGTTGCCGCCGAGCCGGAAGCCTTTTGAAGATTAGACATTAGAATAGGCAAACAGGTATCCACAACCTCCTGTGCAATATAAGTGTGGACCGATCGCTTGTTAAAATACGAAAAATAGCTAAGAACCGACATCCTTGATCACCCTCTTGTTCGCTAATCCCAAAAGCTCGCCCGCTGCTTTCCGCTTCCACGCCACACCTTTGACCGCGTGAACCGAAAAAGCATCGCCATCTGCTTTAACTATCGAATGAGAAGCAACTTAATCTTCATGGAATAAAAGTGAAAAACAAGTGAAATTTTTAGCAGGAAACCTTAACCTTTTTCTCGCAAATTTTAGACAACTCTCACGAACGAACAAGAATACCGGTACTCTGGTAACCCCCTACTTCTCCATAATATTTACTGAATTTTTCCAACCCATTTTCCCGACCTAAAAGGCATATAAGTAAGGAACCCCTCTTGACGCTTTGTGTCATACGAGTTAGATTCCTGTTTCTCCGAGACGGCTCGCAAACTCACCCTGATCGGACTATTTTGACAATATATAGGGCGCCGTGGCCAAGCGGCTAAGGCAGCGGATTGCAAATCCGCCATCCCCGGTTCGAATCCGGGCGGCGCCTCTCTCTTTCTTCCCCCGCGTCATCGAACGCCAAGGCCTGACAAAGGACGACTAACTCCTTTTCTGGCAAGGGTTTCTGCTCTGATTCCAAGAGACACAAAAAGGGATTTGGCACCGAATCAGCAGATTACCCATTTTGACAATTGACGTCAACCAATGCCGGGCAAAGACAATCAAAGTCGAAATTTGGTGCAACTATAGGTGCAACGGATTCGGATTCATTTTCTAAATCTCGTGGGCTAAAATCCGCTGCCCCGTTTGTGTCACCAATTTGACCTACCTCAACTTGCCCAACTTCAGAGTGCTCTGCCACTCTTCCTGACTTGCCAGAAGCCCCCGTCAGCAGAGGGGGAGCTGGAAGAGTGTTAATCGCAGTGGCTTGCTCTTGCACTTCGACGTGGCTGTATCGCATCACGAGATTGAGCGTGAAAATGCGTTGCATTAAAAATAAATTCTCTCAGATCGAAAAGAGTAGGGTAATTTATTGTATTTCCCTGGAACATACCCTTCCTTTGATATAAGCAGTAAATGCACTGATGCAACACTTTTCGTGCAGTTGGAGGAAGCTGGAATATTTTTACGAGTGCATCTGCAACATTGGAGGCAAACAAATGTGGACTGACTCCTTCTGGTGTCTCAAGCGGGTTAAGTTTCATCGAGAACGCATCAATAACAGCAAGCAAGATTCCCATCTTCTTAAACAGAGGTTGGAGAAACCTCATCTCGGTTTTTCTGAAATCTATCATCCAGGTGCCTTGGGTCAACATAGCAGCCTGTAATAAGACCGATTACAATACAACCACGCAATTGATCTATTGGTTCATTTCCAGGACCTGTCTTAAAAACAGTTGCCAACGTTTCTAGAATTTCAGCTTTCATCTTTACAAATAACCAAATACAGGTAATCAGAGTAAATCCACCTAGAATATTACCGAACTTAAGTTCCACTTATCCTTTCCTTTACCATACATCTCATAAAAGGAGGTGACTTTTATGCATTCTTGTCATACACTTTGAAACGAATGCGAACCTTCTGGGCTTTTCAATGCGTCGCTTTGTGTATTTTTGCTGATTCGGAGTCAACACTCAGGTTTAGCGGCACTGTTCGCTGTGGGCATCTTCACGCGACGTGCTCACTGGCTAGGCGTATTAATCGGTTTCCTTACCAGCGTCGCCGTGCTATACTGGATTATTCAGCATACCAAGGTCCATTTCTTCCTCTACTCGACAATCGGCTTCCTCAGCTGCTATGTCGTAAGCTATTTGGTAAGCCTTGTTTTGCCGAACCAGACTCACACCGAAAGAGTGACCATTTACGACATCAACATCCAAAACGATCTAAAAACATGAAAAAAAAGCTTTCACGATTTCCGATAGCCTTCGCCGTTCTCGTGGCAATGATTTCCATTTGTGGAATCGTCACCGCAGATGATTTGGAGAGCAACTTCAAAAATCCGCCGCGAGAGGTGGGGGGTCGTTGCTGGTGGTGGTGGCTCAACGGGAATGTCACCAAGGAAGCAATCACCAAAGATCTCGAAGCGATGCACGAGAAGGGCTTTAGCGGCGCGGTGATTATCGATGCCAATGGAGCCGACCAAAGAAAAAATAAAAAAGTGCCCGTCGGCCCGAGGTTTTCCGGCCCGGAGTGGACTGAGCTCTACCTTCATGCATTGAACGAGGCCAAGCGGTTGGATTTGAAGCTGGGGCTCTCGATACAAAGTGGCTGGAATCTCGGCGGGCCTTTCGTCTCGCTTGACGACGTAGCGAAACAGATCACCTACTCGGAAACCCAACTTGAGGGGCCGGCCCGAGTGGATCGCAAATTGCCGAGGCCCAAGTCCAACTACAAGTACTATCGAGACATCTGTGTCTTGGCGTATCCTGAAAAAGAAGGGAGCCGACAACGTCCGGGGGCAAAGCGAAAACCGATTCGTGACCTGAAATCCAAAACTGCCGCCCGCGAGTTGGGACGCTCCGCACCCGACGGTCGCCCGCTCCTGGAGGACCATCCTTCGGTCGAAGGAGAGGAAGATGTATCGCTCAAGGACATTGTCGATATCACGGAACAAGTAGGCAAGGATGGAACCTTGCGATGGAATGTCCCACCCGGAAAATGGACGGCCCTCCGTTTTGGCTACACCCCGACGCGGGCCAAGGTTTCGACATCGAGCGACAACTGGCAAGGGCACGTGATCGACTATCTGAGCAAGGCGTCGTTCGACAACTACTGGCATAAAACGGTCGAGCCGCTGCTGGAGAAGGCGGGCCCATTGGCCGGGACGGTTCTAACGCAATTGGCAACGGATAGCTGGGAGTGCGGCGGCATGAACTGGAGCCCCGGTTTCGCCGAAGATTTCAAGCGACACAACGGCTATGACCTCAGAAAATACCTGCCGGTCGTTGCCGGTAAAATCGTGGAAAATCGCGAATTCAGCAACGCTTTTCTGGCCGACTTCCGAAAAACGATCGGCCGCTGCATTTCCGAGAATCACTACAAGGTCTTCGCAGAACACGCGACCCGATACCACCTTGGCATTCAACCTGAATCGGCAGGGCCACATGCCGGACCGCTCGACGGCATCACGAACTATTCGCACAGCAGTATCGTCATGAGCGAATTTTGGGCCCCGTCGCCGCATCGCCCTGAAGCGTGGAATCGTTTCTTCGTCAAGCAGGCTGCGTCCGCGGCGCATATCTACGGAAAACGATTCGTGGGCGCGGAAGCCTTTACGACGATCGGGCCCCATTGGAACGACACCCTGTGGCGATCCCAAAAGCCGAGCATGGACTACGAGTTTTGCGAAGGCTTGAACATGATCTTCTTCCATACTTTCACCTGCTCGCCCAAAACGATGGGTATCCCCGGCCAGGAATATTTTGCCGGGACGCACATCAACCCGCAAGTGACATGGTGGAACTATTCGGACGCGTATCTCGATTATATGAACCGGATCCAAGCGGTGGTTCAGCAGGGACGATTTGTCGCCGACGTGCTCTATTACTATGGCGATCATGTGCCCAACATCGCGGTGAACAAAGGGTTCAATCGTGCCGGAGCCTTGCCCGGCTATGACTTTGACGTGACGAACGAAGAAGTTTTGCTTCGACTCAAAGTTTCGGACGGAAAAATCGTCGTGCCGGGCGGTATCCGCTATCGACTGCTCGTCTTGCCGGACCACCAGGTTCTCTCATCGGCAGCCCTTGAAAAAGTCGAGCAACTGCTTCAGCAAGGTGCGACCGTTTTGGGCCCAAAACCGCAACGATTGGTCAGCCTTGTCGGAGGACCGTCGGCACAACGCCAGTTCCACGATTTGGCCGATCATCTGTGGGGCGTGAATCCGCCAAAATCGGGCCAGAAAAAGGTGGGAGCCGGAAGGCTGGCCTGGGGGCTCACTTCGCGTGAGCTACTGCAAAACGATGGCGTCGCATTCGATTTTGAAGTACTGAACGCCGAAAAATCATCGGACTACGATTACATCCATTACACCATCGACGAAGCGGACGTCTATTTCGTCTGCAACCAGACCGATCACACCAAATCGATCCGGTGCGTCTTTCGCGTAGAAGGAAAGCAACCCGAGCTTTGGGACCCCGTGACAGGCGAGATGAAAATGGCCACCGCCTTTAAACAAACCGGGGGACGGACGATCGTTCCGGTCGTATTGGATCCCTATGGGTCTTGCCTGGTCGTGTTTCGCAAATCGATCCCGAACACGCAACAGGGCACAGCGCGATCAAACTATCCGCAGCGAGATATCGTCCAGAAAGTGCTCGGGCCGTGGCACGTCACGTTCGATCCGGCATGGGGTGGGCCTGAGTCAGCCGTGTTCGAAAAATTGACGGATTGGACCAAACACGCCGACCAACGCATCCGACATTACTCGGGCAAGGCAACCTATTCTAGCCACTTTGACATACAGCCAATCGCGGGAAAACGCTACTGGTTGCGACTCAATCGGGTTGAGGATGTCGGTATCGCGGCTGTCAAGCTTAATGGGAAAAAGCTCGGCATCACCTGGACGAAACCGTTCCGCATCGAAATGACCGAGGCACTGGTTCCCGGTCGAAACCAACTGGAGATCACGGTCGTCAACTCCTGGCAAAACCGTTTAGTCGGTGACCGAGACAAGCCGCAGTCACAGCGATACACGAAAACCAATATCTCCATCGACAAAAACCAAAAAATCTTAAGCTCCGGCCTCCTCGGCCCCGTGGAAATTACCACCGAAGCCCAACCCTAAAAGTCGCTACCCCCCTTGACCACAAAAAACTCAACAGGATTTCATGCAAACAAAGACTGAAAAGGGATAGCGAAGGGCAGAAATTTTTTACAGACAGCGAACCGCGACTCGAACATGCTCGCCAGTTGCTGCGGTTTCGATTGCTTGGTTGATTTCATCCAAAGAGAACGACGCACTCACAAGATCAGCGAACGGATATTTTCGGGCATGCTGCTCCAAAAAACAAAGACCACGAAGCAAGTGGTCAGGGCGATAGTTATGGATTCCGGTGACGGTCAAGCATTTTCGTGTCAAAATATTGGCATCGAAATCCAAGTTATTGCCAGGCATGACCAATCCGGCGATCAGGTATCGTCCTCCGATACGCAAAGCCTCGATGGCTTGTGCGATGACCTTTTGGTTCCCACATACTTCAAATGCAACATCGACCCCGTGGCCGCCGGTTAGATTTTGGATGGCCGCCCCCGATTCTTCCAGTTCGCAATCGGCAACGTTGAAACAAGCATCGGCCCCGAATCGTGCAGCATAAGCCAGCCGATTGGCATCGATGTCGGTCACGATGATCTTTGCAGCCCCGGCTTCTTTACAAAGTGCAATTAGATTCAGACCGATCATTCCGGCCCCTTGAATCAAAACCGTTTCTCCCGATTGAAATCGGATCATTTCCATGGCGTTGATCGCGGTCGAAAGCGAACAGTTTGCCGGCACGGCGACTTCATCGGGGATCGAGTCGGAAACACGGTAAATGGCCGTGCCTGGGAAAAGGTAAATGTACTCGGCATAACCGCCCAGTAAATGGGGTGGTTCCAAACAACAAGTGTGTCCATATTTTCGGAGGTTTTCGCACTTCTGCGGCAGCTTTTTCATACAATAAAAACAAGATCCGCAGGAAGCCATCACCGACCAGGTCACGCGATCTCCCACGACGAGCGGTTCTACCGACGGGTTGTTCGGAAGAGGATCCCCCATCGCTACGACTTCACCGAGAATTTCATGACCAAGAATCAAGGGTGCCGGTTCTTGACGACGGCCATAGATCGTATGCAAGTCGGAACCACAGATCGTACTCATGCGCACACGACAAATCACCGCCCCGGCCGGGAGCTTTTCGGGCAATTCAAACAATTGGCATTCCAGCGGTTTGCCGGCTTCGATAAATACGGCCGCTTTGGAGTATCTCATAGGAGTTCTTCGTTTCTGTCAATATCGTCAGTCGTACCAAGTGGGTTTATATCAAAAGCAATTTCAAAAGTTCATTCAAGTCGGAGATCACAGGTGCCGGATCGGTAACCGCAGGCCAGATGCGTTGTACGGAATGGTGTTTCAGCCAAATCGGATAGATGCCGACTCCGCGAGCACCACACACATCGTTCCGCCAATCGTCGCCAATAAATATTGCCTGGTCCGGTGCCACTTCTAACTTTGCCAGGCAGCAAAGAAACGGTTCCGGATCGGGTTTCGGAGGAATTTCGCCGTCACCCGCGACGAGGATCACTTCGAAAAACCGTTCCAGTTCCGGCAGTTCGTCAAACCGATGCCGCTCGCGACGTTGTTGTCCTTGAGTGTTGCTAATCGCCGCCAAACGATATGTACCGCTCAATTTTTCGAGCACGTCAAAGGTCTCGTCGAACGGTTGCGTCTTTTCCTTGACTCGTTGCCAATACTCCGATTCCCACTGTTCGAGAATGGCAAGGTCCATCTGTTGGTGATAATTCTTGCCAATTGCTTCCCAAAGGGACTTTCGCGAATAGTCTGAGTTTTCCTGAAACGTTTTACGCATTTGGCGATAATGCGACAAAAACCGGTCCGCATCGATCCCTGCGTGGTTTTCTTCTCTTAGTCGTTCAAGGAGTTTGGTTTGGGCTTCCTTTTCGGCCATGCGGAAGCCGTCGGACGAATCGACCAAGGTCTGACCGAAATCGAAAATTATCGCTTTCAGTTTTTGGAATCGATCTTTCATCGAATACATGGAACCTCAATCCCGCCCCCACTTTTCGAAATAACTTCCAAAAATCTCCTCGTCGGTCGGCACTTTCTCTTCCGTCGGCGTCGAGAGCACCGTGTAATTCAAAAAGTGGCGATAGTTGATGTTGTCACAGGTAATGTTGCCTGCCCACGTACCGCAGCCAAGCGTGTCGGTAAACGGTTGACCGTTGAACCAACTCCCACTGTTTGCCATCGCGTGAGGCATATTGCAGTTGACCCGACCGACCTTGATTCGGCGAGCCAATTCGAACTGCCTTTCACGCCGTTGGCTATGGAGCGAGATCGAGTGACCTGCACCGGAAAATTCGAGCATCTTGTCGGCACGGTCGATCATTTCATCAAAATCGTCCCATTTCCAAACAGTCAGGACCAAGGAAATTTTCTCACCGGAAAAACGATCTTCGGGTCCCGGTTTTTCGCCGAGAACCATGAGGAATCGAGTCCCCTCGGGCACGGTGAGGTCGGCCATTTGGGCAAGCGCCAACGCCGGCTGGGCAACCACCTCGCGGTTGAGATTTTTACCATCCGGCCACATCATGGCCCGAAGCTTTTCACGTTCTTCCGTATTACAAAGGTATCCCCCCTCGGCCTGAAGTGCTTCGAGCATCGCGTCATAGACTGCTTCGTTCACCGCGACCGCATTTTCCGAGGAACACGAGGCGGAATTATTGGCAGTCTTCGATTTGACGATCTTCGCAGCGGTATTTTTTGGGTCGGCCGTCTCGTCAACGATAGAGATAACGTTGCCTGCCCCGACGGTCTGGCACGGTTTACCCGCTTCGTAAACCACCTTCACGAGCGCTTCGCCGCCGGTGGCAACGGCAAAATCGCACGATGACATCAGTTCGCGGGTTTTTTCCCGGCTAGTATTTTTGATACATTGGATCAGATCTTCCGGCGCACCGATCTTCCGAAGTGCTTTTCGACCATACTCGCAGGTAAGATATGAACTTCCCTGCGTGCGAGGGTGGGGTGAAACGATCTGGGCATTTCGTGTTTTCAGGATATTGACACCCAGGGCGCAAATCGTCGATTCGGGATTGGTACATGGCACGACGTTGGCGATCACGCCCATCGGTTTGGCAAATTTTACCAACCCTTTCTCTTCATCCTCTTCGATGATATCGCATGTTTTCACACCATGCATATCCCAAAGGCTGCCCCGAGTTTTGCTCTGAATCTTTGCGACTTTGTCTTCATAGACCCCGATGCCCGACTCGTCAACCGCCAGCCGAGCCAACGCTTTGGCAGTTTCCACTTTCTGCCATTCCCAACCGACCGCCAAGACCATTTCGTCAACCTTTTCCTGCGGCCAATGTTCGATGATCTTGAACGCTGCCTTTGCGCGTGCATACATTTCTTGAATGTCGTCATTATGCGACGGAATTTCTGCCATGATTTTATCCGTGTTTTGAGTTTCGGTTGATAACTATAAAAGTAATGCGAACAGGGAAAACGCAATTACTCTCCCTATTTGTGATTAAAAAATAGCGGCGAAGCTTGCCTGCCTCTTTGTTCATGTAAAACCAAGCCCGCCGCCAAGAGTGATATCTTTTATCGCCCGACACTTTTTGTGCCGGTTTTTTTGCTGGGGTCTTCAATTTCCTCGATAATCGAAAAACCACTACCATGGATCCTCATCCGTTCGTCAAACGCGGCACGCCAATCCTCAAGCGTGTGGGTTTGCGCCGGCTTTGCGATCTGATCGCGTTCGGCCAACGGCGGAACCGGACGATCCGAATGCCCGTCGTAATACGCCCCGGGTGTCAATGTCTCGCCCAGCCGACAATATTGCTCACGTTCTACTTCTTCTATGTAATGCGCACCTGCTCCAAAAGAACGTGTCACCGCGATAATGGCCCAGGTCGCCTCGGGCGTAAAGCCGAGATCCATCATCGTAGCTCCGGTCGCGCCGAGCATGTCGATGTCTACCGGCTCCTCGAACCTTTTCTGTGCCGCTTTGACAATTTCTTTTGTGAACTCGATATACTTTCCCGCAACGCCGAGCTTTTCCGCACGGGCAATAAGCCGCTGTGCCGCCGGATCCTTGAGCATCAAATTCGAGACGCCCAACGCTTCACTCGTTTTTTTCTCTTCGACGAGAATGCGGGCGATTTCCGCAATCGATTTTCCTTCCGCCTCGGCTCGGGCCAAATAGTCTTCCAGCATGTTCCCGAACTCGGAATAGGCCCCGTAAGCGTGCCCAAACGCGAGAATCGAAGCGCCACATGCCTGTGTCAAAAAGGTTTTCGTTTGCGCGATCATCCGGGAAAGCACCGCCGGCGTCGAAAGCCCGTCTTCGAGCGAAAGGATCATGATGTAGTTCAACATCTTTTCCTCTTCGATCAACGGGATGCGGGACTGGAAATCGACGAAGAGTACGTCGACAATACCATATCCCTGTTCCATCAGTTCGGTGGTGTCATAACCACGCGCCACAATGCGGTGCACGTTTTTATAAGCAACCTCCGACACCCATCGGAAAGAAGGCCGACCGTCCATCGGGACCGTACCATACTCCCGTGTATTGTAATCGTAAGGCATACGAGGGTCGTTCAGGTTTCCTATATCACCCATTGCTTGTACTCTCCTTCTTCCTTTTGTTTCACGGCATACTCTTGACGTTCTTCTTGGCTCGGCACTTCTCGATCCTCGGGACCGACATACTTGATCATCGAAAGGTCGAGCATTTGAACCATCGGTTCCGCCTTCGAAGCGGCCCAGGCGCGTCCTTTTTTCATGTTGTAGAGAGCATGTGCCGCACAACTGTAGGCACGCGAAACACTGCCGATACACCAGGCGGCATTGGGCGAAAAACCGATGTCGCACAAAGCCGTGTTCCCGGCCCCGACAACGTTGACGCCTATCCGGTTACGGCCATCCGCCTCTCGGCGAGCATGGAAGTACTTCTCGACCGCCCGTTGAAATTCGAGATAGACACCGTCCACCTTCAGCTCTTCTTGTTTGACGTGTGTCGGTTCGGCACGCGGATCACCATCGGTATGCTGCGGTTGCCCCATCCCCATGACCGGCTTGCCGTTATCCATATACTCATCGACAAGAATCTTGGCCATTTCGTCGATTGTTTTCCCCTCAACCCGAGCCCGTTCGAGATACTTGTTCATCATATACCCATGTGCAGCTCCAGGGCCATGGACCCCTCCAAATGTCATGACCGATGCGGCAACGGCACAAGGCAGATTAGGGCGACCTGCAATCACCGAAATCGCCGAAGCAGCCGAAGGAGACATCGAATGTTCGAGAAATTCCCCCATTTCGTACTTGAGCATCTTCTCTTCGTTGCTCGTTGGAATGCGATCCTGAAAAAGGACAAACATGGCGTCACAAAAAGAATACCCTTCTTCTGCCAGGTCACTTAGATTGTAACCCCGAAGAACGGTCTTTTCTTCCGTTTTATATGCAATAGCGGTTTTACGCTTTATTTCCGGTTCACGAATCATACGATTTCCTCTTATTGTTCTCCACCTCCGGCAAAAATACACATTACTTTTGCTTTCTCGGAAGTAGAATTGATAATCCGATGGGCAATTTGTGCATTGAAGTAAACGCAATCGCCCTCAGTAAAGTGATAAAGCTCTTCGTCGTATTCAAAATCGATCTGTCCTTCGAGGAGATAAAGGAACTCTTCACCCTCATGCGCCAACGCTGCTTGACGAGATTTTCCCGCCGGTACTTCCAACAAGAAAGGATCCATTATCTTGCAAAAACGTTCATGTGCCAACGATTTGTAAGTAATCCCGACTTCAGGCTCATCTCTTTCAATGCATTTTCCTTGCCCCTGCTGGACAAAAACCAACTGTGGCTGCTCATCCAGTCCGGCAGTCAACTCTGAAACGGTGGTTCCCAACGCCTGAGCAATCTTCCCCAAGGCAGGCAAAGAAGGAGTAACACGAAAATTTTCGACTTTTGATAAAACGCTTTGCGTCAAATTCGTTCGAGACGCAACCTGCTCCAAAGTCAATTTCATCTCACGTCGCCGAGATTTTATCCGTTGTGCTAATTCAACAAGGTTCATAAAATTCTTCCAGGCTCTTTCGCACAAGGTGCTCCATTGCCTAATGACAACACGTCGCACCAACACAAGCAATTAACCTCTTTTATCTGCTCTTCATGCCAGAGGCCAAACCTCTCCTTTATATTTCCTATCATGCATAATTTATGACCTAAAGTCAATATCCAATATGAAAAATTTCTCCCCCTTTGGTATTTCCAGAAACATAATCCTTATAACATCCCATATACCTCCCCCGGCAAATTGCCGTAAGCCAATGCCGCACAAAGCCTTAAAGGAGTTTTACGCCTACTAGGATGTGGTAAAACCAACAATAGACACCTACCTCTACTTATTTACGTAAGCATATTTACACAAGCACTTTATATTAAAAACAACACTTTTTACAATATTAGTCTCTTCATGAAAATACCTGAACGATTGAGAACCAATAGGTATTATAGACATACAATCAACCTGCCCGCCCTATTTTGGGGTAGCTACCTGTTATCATTTATCGAGCTGCCAGAAGCTGTGTTTGACGCATACCAATTGCTCGGAAACAAATTCAAAAAAGACAGCAAGAAAATTACCTGGGTTTTATAATAAAAACAGCATTTATCGAAACCACACAGAACCGGAGTCTCTGGAAAAAATGACCGTTCGCAAAAAAGCTAAATATTTCATCCGTTTTCTCGCTATCGGCACGATCGCCTGGAGTATGTTCCTCAGTGGGACCAATATGGCACGTGCGAAACAAGGAACATCTCCCAAACGCATGAACGTGTTGTTTTTTGCGGTCGACGACCTGCGACCCCAGCTTAAATGTTTTGGTGAATCGGACGTCAAATCGCCTAACATCGACCGGTTGGCAAACTCGGGCGTGGCTTTTCAAAACGCGTTTTCCCAATGTGCTTCGTGTAGCCCCTCTCGCAGCTCCCTACTGACAGGACGACGGCCCGATACGATAAAAGTCTATCGAAACAAAATCCAGGTGTCGGCGGTTCAAGCCCGCCCCTGTCCACTCAAGCCGCTAGTGATCACTAGCGGCTTTTTTTGTATCAAACGTGTACTCTACAAAGAGTTACGACGATCAAGCATACCCCTCTAGCGAGCCTATTTCTTTTCACGCCCCCTGACACAAATGCCCA
>JASFHG010000047.1:0-12120 GCA_050123355.1 Planctomycetia bacterium | reverse complement strand
GCTCAACGCCCAGCTGGCGATCCTTCAGCCGGAGTTCATCTGCTGCCTCGGTGCGGTCGCAGCCCATAATCTGCTCGACACGGAGACGCCGATCGGCCGTATGCGAGGAAAGTTCTACAGCTACGAAGGGATCAGTGTCCTTTGCACGTATCACCCGGCCTATCTACTCCGCAACCCGTCGGCAAAAGCCCTCTGCTGGGACGACATGCAGCTTCTGATGAAAGAGATGGGGATCCAGCTGCGCTGAACCGCAGAATATCGAATGTCCAATGTCGAATGATGAAGTGAAGTCCTACCGCACCAGGAAAAATTTCACGCCGGAGCGGAAGCTCCTTGCTTCGAAATTCGACATTCCTTGTTCGATATTCGATATTCAACCCTACTCTACACCAATATAGTGTAGAATTTTTTGCGAGTGGGTTTCGTACCACGGTTCTTCAGGCCAGCGGCGGGAGCCTTCCGCCAGGACGTTGATCGCCTCGCCGTAGCGGCTTTCTTTGCACAAATCTTCGACCCAACGTCGGTGGACGTGGAGGATGTTGGTGTGGAAGGTCGCGAATTTCGGATCGATACGGATTCCGGTCTCAAGCAGCCCGATCGCTTCGAGGTACTCGCCCGACCCGGCCAGTGAGATGGCCCAATTATTGAGCACGGCCAGCAGATTTCCGTGAGCCGTTTTATTCGACGGGTCCAGGTTCAACGCCGTCGCGTTGGCCACGAGTGACCCGGCAAAATTTCCCTCCGCGAGCATATCCAGCCCACGGTTGTAGTAAATTGTCGCGACCAGCTCGACTTCCGAAACGAGCCGATAGTTCTTCGTTTTGTCGTCCGGCCGGATTCCGATCGTCTTTTCGACCAGCTCGGCACGTCGTTTGGGGTCCGAGGCAAGGTGGAACCAGCGGGGACAGGTACTTTCGATTTCGATCTGTTCGTTGGGGAGGACGAGGCAGCTCATCGCGTGGCCGACCGTCTCGAGGCCGCGGACATCCAGGTCGAATTCGGCCGCCAGGCAGCAGTAAAGCAGCGTTGCACTGACACAATTGAAACGCCTTTCCTCGAAAATGCTTTTAAGATTCGTCGCTTGCAGCTCGTAGCCGCCGGTGAGAATCTCTCGGTGCATAAATTCGAAGATGAACCGTGCGAGGAGGGGATCACTCGCACCGTGGTTCCGTAGATCTTTAAGCTGGATGTCGATCTTCTTGACCCAGCCGTCAAATTGTTGTTGATACCGGACTCGTGTTGCCGGGTCGTGGATACCGCCGGCGACAAAGGCCGCGTCGAGCAGCGTAAAGCAGTCGAATTTCCCGTCCCGTGCATCCGAGAGCAACTCGTGTTCTTCGCGAGAGAGCGACTGGTCGATCATCGCGTTGAGCCGCTGGAAAACGGCGTCCGATTCCTCGGTAGGCAGCGGCAGCTTCGGTTCGATGGGCAAGCTGGCCAGGGCATTCGAGCCGACCAGCATCAAAAGCAGGGCGCCTATCGCAAGTAGCCAGCGCGAAGCGATCCGGTCGCTACGCCATCCTTGGTTCAGTTTGTCTCGGTTTGTCGCTGAGGGCATCATCGGTATCGGGAAAGCTGTCAGGGAAGGGATTTTCAGTTCGATAGGGCTGGTTTGTTGTCCAATCGCAACAAGTGTACGATGCGAAAAAGCAACATGTGGGCAAAAAACGGGAAGATTTCCGGATGTTACGATTATGCGGGCTGCCAGGGCTTTTTATGCACGCCCAGCACTTTTGGGTGGGGTTTGTATGGTTCCCCTTGGAGGTTTAGATAAGAACTGGTAAAATGACGGCTCATTATTGTGTTACTGATGGGCCCAAAGAGTAAAAATAGGCCTGATAAGATATTACTGAAGGACATTAAACGTTGGCAAAAAAAAGAGATTCGAAACGAAATCCACGACCACGAAGACCGAAACGGATAGTCTCCGGGATCACCGAATTTATTGATGACAATTGGTGGGAGGACTCTAGCCGTTCCCGCCGTGACAAGCCACGAAAGGCGACCTCCAAGCCGGCCGCGAAAAAATCGGCTGACACGGATAAAGAATCCAAGCCTACCAAAAAGGCGAAGACGGCCAAGAAAAAGAAGGCGACCACCCAAGCCAAGGCTCCTGCCGCGAAGCCTGCTCCCAAGGCCGAACCCCAAGCCAAACCGAAGCGAAAGCGATCTCATCGGCGTACCGCGAAGTCGGAACCGGCCGCTGTGCCCGAAGTGAAGCAAGAACCGGCCGCCAAGAAGCCGGCTAAAAAAACGGCCAAAAAATCGACTAGAACTTCTGCCAAAGCTCAGGAAGTAAAAAAACCCACTGCCGAAAAGCGGGTTTCTGAGCAGCCGAAAAGTCGCCGCCGTCGCTCGACAAAGAAGGCGGTACCGGAAGCTCCGCCCGAAAAAACGCCCGCCTCCAAGGCGACTACAGAGAAACCGGCCGAGAAGCCCAAGCGAAAACGTCAACGCCGGAAACCTGATGTAAAACCCGAGCCTCAGCCGAAAGCAAAAGCCAAGCCGGAAAAGAAACCTGCCAAGGAACCGGCAGCCAAGTCGAACCGAAAATCGCTAAAGACGGCGACCAAAACGACCAAGGCGGACGAAATACCTCGCGAAGAGACTCCTCGCAAGAAGCAAAAGAAGGCTGCCAAGCCAAAGAAACCGGTCCGAGAAACCAAAGAGGCACCGGCAAAGAAAAAGACCACTACAGCCAAAAAGAAGCCGACCAAAAAACGAACCCGTTCGCGAAAAGGATCCGGGTTTGGGTTGATGGACCTCTCGGACGAAATGTTCGAAGCCTTGGAACTGGCTGGCTATAGCGAGCCGACCCCGATCCAAGCCGGCTTGATCCCCGAAGCGATCGAGGGGATCGATCTCATGGGCCAGGCCCAGACGGGCACAGGCAAGACGGCTGCGTTTGCGATCCCGTTGCTCGAAACGATCGACTACGACAACGAGTTCCGCGGTCCCCAGGCATTGGTCCTGGTCCCGACTCGCGAGTTGGCGGTCCAAGTTCGAGACGAGTGTGCCAAACTGGCCAGCACGGGCGAAGTGCAAGTGGTCGCCGTTTATGGCGGGAAGCCGATCCGTCGCCAGATCGAAAAACTCCGCCGGGCGCCCGAGATCGTCGTCGGGACGCCGGGCCGCGTGATCGACCTGAACGCTCGCGGTGCGCTCTTCTTCGGCGACCTTCGCCAAGTAGTCCTCGACGAGGCCGATCGGATGCTCGACATCGGGTTCCGCCCGGATATCGAAAAGATCTTGCGACGATGTCCTCAGTCGCGTCAAACACTCCTGCTCAGTGCGACATTGCCCGGGCCGGTGCTCCGTTTGGCACAGCGATACATGCGCGACCCGAAATCGCTCGACTTCTCGCCGAAAAATATTGCGGTCGAGACGATCGACCAGTATTATTTTACCGTCGATCCCGAGCGGAAATTTGATCTGCTGATAAAATTGATCGAGCGGGAAGACCCGACGCAAGCGATCGTCTTTTGCCGTACGCGGCGTGGCACGGAGAAGATCTATCGGCGTCTTTCCAAGCAAAACATAGACTCGGTCGCTTGTATTCATGGTGATTTGACCCAATCGACACGTGACGCGACCATGCGTAAGTTTCGCTCTGGCAAACTTCGGGTTCTTGTGGCGACCGATGTCGTCGGGCGTGGTATTGATGTCAGTGGTGTTTCACACATCATCAACTACGACATTCCCGAGTTCTGCGATGATTATGTCCATCGTGTCGGCCGGACTGGACGGATGGGACGCGAGGGAGTTGCCTATTCCTTCATCTCGCCGGAGGAGGGCCCTCAACTCACTCGGATCGAAGTACGTATCAACATGCTCTTAAAACGGGCTGAAATGCCTGGTTTCGATATGGGTATCAAAGCGGTCTCCGACGAAACCGGACCACCACCCGAATCGAAACCGGTTTACGGCCGCCCGAAACGCCGGGTTCGGCGTGCATTGTAACGGTGTTGTGAAAATCGTTCCTCTAGACCCGGGATTTGCTTCTCATGCTTGCGAAATTGAAGACGTTTTCACTCTTGGGAATCGAATCGCTGCCGGTCGAAGTGGAAGTCGACATCTCGCCGGCCGGGCTGGGAGGAACGACGCTGGTCGGGATGCCGGAAGCGGCCGTGCGAGAGAGTACGCATCGTGTCGCACGGGCGATCGCCAACTCGGGCTTCATCAACCCGGAGGATCGGACAGTAATCAATCTGGCCCCGGCCGATTTTCCGAAACAGGCCGCCTCGTTCGATTTGCCGATCTCGCTCGGGACCCTCGCCGCCAGTGGACAGATCGATGCGGACCGTTTCTCTCGCTATTCGGCCGTGGGCGAATTGGCGCTGGACGGCTCCACTCGTCCGATCAAAGGAGCCCTTTCCACCGCGATCACGGCCGCCAAGGACCGTGACCTTCAAGGGCTGCTCGTCCCGACCGAAAATGCAGCCGAAGCGGCTGTCGTCGAGGACATCGAAGTCTACGCGGTCGGCAGCCTTGCCGAAGCGGTTGCCTTCCTGACCGGGCAACGTGACCTTGATCCGACCCCGTCACGACTCGACAGCCTCTTCGCCTCGCTGGGCCAGTACGATTGCGACTTCGCCGACGTTCGTGGCCAAGAGCTTGCCAAGCGGGCCCTCATGATCGCCGCGGCCGGTGGGCATAATTTACTGATGCTAGGCCCGCCCGGATCCGGCAAGACGATGTTGGCCAAGCGGCTGCCGACGATTTTACCTGAATTGACCCCGGTCGAGTCGATCGAGACGACGCGGATCTACAGCGCGGTCGGACGTCTCGAGCCGGGTCAGCCGCTGTTGGCCGTCCGGCCGTTTCGCGCTCCGCACCACACGGTCAGCGACGTCGGGCTGGTCGGAGGCGGCTCGATCCCGACGCCGGGCGAGATCAGCCTTGCGCATAACGGCGTCCTTTTCCTCGACGAGCTGCCGGAGTTCAACCGGCGGACGCTCGAAGTGTTGCGTCAACCGCTCGAAGAAGGGCATGTCACGATCTCGCGAGCCCTCTCCAGCGCGACGTTTCCGGCCAACTTCATGATGATCGCCGCACTCAACCCATGCCCATGCGGCTATCGTGGCGACCCGCGCCGCCCGTGCCACTGTACGGTCCCCGAGGTGGAACGATACATGAACAAGATCAGCGGCCCGCTGCTGGACCGGATCGACATCCAGATCGAAGTCCCGTCGGTCCCGTTCGAAGAGCTTTCCGGCATGAACCCCGGCACGTCGAGCGCGTCGATCCGAGAGCAGGTCGCCACCGCTCGCGAGATTCAAGCGGCCCGCTTCCGAGGCGACATCGCCAACGTCCGCCACAATTCCGACATGACCCCTCGCCAGATCCGCACCCATTGCCAACTGGACGACAAGTGCCGCTCGCTGCTCCGGGTTTCGATGGAAGAGTACGGCTTCTCCGCCCGCGCCCACGACAAGATCCTCCGCGTCGCCCGCACCATCGCCGACCTCGCCTCCGAGCCAACCATCCAAGAACCCCACGTCCAAGAAGCCATCAACTACCGCCTGCTGGACCGGAATTTGTGGACGTAAGATTTTGGTAGGTCAAGTTTCCACAAGTTCATCGCAAAAATGGCGGGCAAAAAAGAATAGCCATTCGAGTTGACTTCGTTGTAAAATACTTACATTAAAGTCATCAGGGACACAACGTAGAGACACAATATCCGCCAAATCAGCAATAGTAAAATTGTGGTTGATAGATTGACTATTGGTTGATATTACACAAGCCCGAATGAGTGCTGTACAGAGTTCCATGAATGCCAAAGTATGGCCGGCAATATAGTTCCATAAGTCGATGCCGATACGAATGGTAACCGTTACGTTTACGCCATTTTGTTTAAACTGACAATGCCATCGGTTTTCCGGTGTAACTATCATGTTACCGGCAGCATTTTCCTCAAGTTTTTCTTTGATGTTCCGTAAGATGTGCCAATCTTTCTTGTTTGACAGTTTTTTTGTACCATATAGAACGCCATAGGTGAAATCAATTTTAGTAACCTTGGCAGCTTTCGCCCATGAGTTGCAGTTGAGAATTATGTCGTCAGCAATGTCTTTGCTCATTTCGTCGTTTAGGCATCGCGGCCCGCTCTTAAGGGTTGCCAATCGAAGTTCGGTCGGTCGGCGTTGTTTCCCATCAAGCACCGATTCTGCGGAATGCATCGAACTTGGCACGGTTTCCCAATCATAAACAGGGAGTGCAACCGTTTCCGCCATGCGGCCGGAAGAGGTTTCCATGGACATGAACACTTTTGCGGGCAAAATATCAGCTTCTATTTCACTGATATGGTGATACCCGCGATTGAAGCAGTGAAACATCAATACAAATGGATTCGTATTGAACTTAGCGAAGCAAGCTTGATTCGTTGGGAGAGAACTAACGTGCGTATCAATGCGTTGCCGGAAATCGGTTTCTAGAGTAAGTACTCGCTTGCGACTTTCTTTGCTGTCGTCGACAGCCTTTAGGTCACGTAAAAGAGCAAGCTTGCTTATGGTTGATTTTGCCGGGCGTGGTAATCCGGGTGCTGCCATAGTCAAGACATCTCCTTGGTTTTGCGCAACGTTTTTGGCGTTTCGTATGCTGCTTGTACATTTTCCCCGCCATCATCCCAAACGAATGTCTTACCAGATTTGAACCATTGGCGGGTTCGTACATGAGATTGAACGTAGATTACACGGTAAGATTTCGGACTCTGGCTATAAGGCCGCCAATCACGCTTTGATAGTTCATCTAAGCATGTTGCTACAACGTTGCCCGCCACATAACCTAGCCTTACTGGAACTGCGTTACCTACCTGTGCATATTGTTCTGAAGTTTTGCCGCAAAATTCCCATTCATCGGGAAATTCTTGTATGCGTGCGTACTCTCGTAAAGTCAATGCTCTGGTTTTAACTGGGTGGCACAGCGACGTACTCGCATGGTTTGGCATGGTAACTAATGTGGGACAAGGCAAGTCGAAGGTAAGTCTTCGCCACCAACCAGAACGACCACCCTTGGCAAGCCACGCTTTGCCCATTGACTCCTTTTGCACTTCTTCTGGCAGGCTTCTCCAATTTGAGCCAGGTGATACCATTTCGAGAAATCTCTTCTTGCGAGGGCTGAAATCCATAATAACGGGTTCCGATTCCTCGTCAAGGTCTCCAATTGCGTCTCGTAAAGTTGCCCACGGAATCAACGGTTCTTGCTTGTCGTCAAAGAGTAGTAGCTGTTCGTTTTGTTTACTCTTTGGTTCACCGTTTCCATGTGTGGGGTTAGGGAAGTCAGTCATGGCGTTGAATCTATTACCAATAAAAATAGCTCGTTCCCGTAGCTGAGGCGCTCCGTAGTTGACAGCGTTTACCTCGAAGCAATCCATATGATAGGAATCGCCATCTATTTTTTGCAAGTCATCTGAGAACAGGCGAACCACCGAGCCAGGTTCTTCGTCCGATGCAAGTGGTGGACCGCCCTTGTTGGGGCGATTGGCGATTGGGCGGTGCCTGAGTGCCGCGGAAAGAAGCCCTCGGACGTTTTCCATTACGAAAAACTTGGGGCGCAGGGCATCGACAAAACGAAGATACTGCCAAAGAAGTGTCCCACGTGGATCCTGTGTTGTGCGTCGTCGGCCCGCCGTACTGAATGATTGGCAGGGGGGGCCACCAGCCAAGACGTCAATCTCGCCAACCTCTAATCCGGTTGCGTCAAGAATCTCTTTTGGATCTAGATCGCAGATGTCTTGTTCAAAAACCGCGAGTTTTCGATTAAGCCGCCCGGCCTTCTTATTCGCACGGATGGTTTTACAGAATGCAGCTTCTTTTTCCACACAAGCCACAACACGAAATCGACCGGTTTGTTCAAGCCCGATATCTAAACCCATTGCCCCTGAAAAAAGGGAAACAACGTTGTATTTCTTTCGCGCCATCTGTCGGTCATCCCCTGTCTTGCTGCTTTTTAGTTTTCCATGCGAATTGTTTTGTAAGCATAAAATCACAGATTAACTATACAGAGCCCTTGTTGTTTTGTCAAGCGATAGAGGAGGTGCTTCTTGCTGTCGTTGGTTTTTGGTTCTTTTTCCCAGTTTTTCGTTAGGGCGAGTTCTGACCCGCCGATTCTTTATCGCGAGCCACGAATCGAGCTTTGGCGCGGACGAGGAGTTTGGTGTCGAGGGTGATTTCGGCTTTCATCTTGTAGAGTGGTGGATGAGGATCATCGATCCATGCGCGGACGAGGACCGTCGCGTTGACGGGAACAGAGTGGCGGTAGAGGATGTTCAGGTCGCCGGTGACCGCTTCGATGCCGTTGGCGAAGAGGCAGTGGGTCATGGCGGCGTCCAGCAGTGTGGCGATGACACCGCCGTGGATGATGCCCGTGTAGCCTTGCAGCAGTTCAGAAAGGTGGAGCTTCAAAAAGACGGATTCGCCCTCCGTTTGGAATTGAAGCTTCCACCCGATCGGATTTTCAAGACCGCAGACGATGCACTCCGGATGGATGTGATGGTCCGGCTTGGCGATGGTCGCAGGGTCTGGGTCGTCATCAGTGGTCACAGGCATTTTCCCCGGAGGCGAGGTCTCCTTTCAGCCAGGCCTCGACGAGGTTTTTGGGGGTATCGACCGGGGCGCCGACGATGGTTTCGATGTCGTTGTCGGCGAAGATCGCTTGGGCACGTTGGCCCATGCCGCCGGCAATGACCAGCCCGACACCCTGTTCGTGCAGCCAGCGGGGGAGCAGGCCCGGTTCGTGGGCGGGCGGGGTCAGCATCTCGACGCCGGTGATCGTTTCCGACTCGACGTCGACGACCGCGAATTGGTCGCAGTGGCCAAAGTGCATGCAAAGTTGATTTTCAACACAAGGGATCGCGATACGCATGGTAAGACTCTCTTCGTTTTTCTGTTGTTTTTAAAGGATCGGGAAATTTTGCGTGGCCCGATTGGATTCTATCTCTTGAGCCAAAGCTTGCCATAGTTTTTTGATGTCGTTGCCCGCCGGACTTTCGGGGAATTCGACCAGCGGGCGGGCTTCGATCTGTGCCTGGGTGGCGGTCGTGTCGTAGGCGATCGTGCCGAGGAACTTGGCGCCATGATGTTCGGCCAGTTTCTTTAATTGCTTGGTCGTCGACGGGTTAAGATCCGCCTTGCTGACACATACATACGCCTTGATACCAAAATGGATCGTTAATTTCAAGATCCGTTCCATGTCGTGTAGGCCGCTGACGGTCGGTTCGGTAGTGATCAGGGCCATCGACGCTCCGGTAAGCGAGGAAATGACCGGACACCCCAGCCCGGGCGAGCCGTCGATCAGGATCAGTTGGCTGCCGATCTCCGTGGCAAGTTTTTTGGCCTCATTTCGGACGGCCGTGACGAGTTTGCCCGAATTTTCGGCACCGATCCCCAGTTTCGCATGGGCCAGCGGTCCGTAGGGCGTGTCGGAGACCATCAGACATCCGCAAAGCTGCTCGGGAAGCGTTACCGCATTGAAAGGGCAGACGTCCATGCATACGCCACACCCTTCGCAGGCAAGCGGATCGATAGCGATCGTTCCTTTGTCGTCTCGTGTGATGGCCGAGAAGCGACACAAGGTCACGCACTTTCCGCAGCCGGTACATTTTTCCGCATCCAGTTCGGCCAGATAGCCGGAATAAAAATCGCTCGCCTCGCGAGCTTCCGGTTTGAGGACCAGATGGAGATCGGCCGCGTCGACGTCGCAGTCGGCGATCACCGGGTTGTCGGCCAGGGCCGCCAGCGATGCCGCGATCGTGGTTTTGCCGCATCCTCCTTTTCCGCTGATGATGACCAATTCGTTCATGACGCACTCCTCTCGAGAATATCTTCGGTTAAATTTTTCAATTGCGTCGTGAAACTGGACACTTGCCCATAAGCGGGAATACCTCGCGAATAGAGCTCGGCCACTTGCCGGTCGTCGGCCAGGCGTGCTAGCAGTTGGATCTGCTCCTCTTCACAATAGCGAACCACACGATCGTCCCCTACCCCGTCGCGGTTGATCACGACGCCGAACGGGATCCCAAACAACCGTACGACCTCGACCGCCAGCCGAAGATCGTTAAGCCCGAAGGGAGTGGGTTCTGTCACCAAAATGACGAAATCGCAGTGACGGATCGTCGCCATCATCGGGCAGGACGTTCCCGGCGGGCAGTCGAAGATGGTTATCGGTGTCTGCGTTTGACTCGCTTTTTCCTTCACCTGTTCGATCATCGGGACCGCCATCGCTTCGCCGATGTTGAGCCGGCCTTCAAAAAAATGAATCTGCTCGTTGGAGAAAAATCGCATCTGCCCGTTCTCTCGCGTCGATTCGTGGATGGCATCTTTGGGGCAGGCCAGTTCGCAGCCTCCGCAGCCGTGACACATTTCGGGAAAGAAGATTGGCCGTTTGCTCACCACGGCGATCGCGTTAAACCGACATGCCTCGGCACATCGGCCACAACCATCGCAACTTTCCACATCGGCGGAAAAAAGAGGGACCGTCGTCGACTCGACCTGTTCGGTCTCGTGTTTGACGAAGAGCAGTGTATTCGGCTCTTCAACATCGCAGTCGACGAGGGTCGTCTTTTGGGTTTCCGATAGGGCAAGCGCCAAGTTGATTGCCAGCGTTGTCTTGCCCGTGCCTCCTTTTCCGGAAGCGATTGCAATTTTCATCGTTTTTTGTCCAGTGGCAGTTTGAAAGATTGTGCGCTGCGGATTTACACCCAATGTCCATCAACATCCGGTGAGTCGGTCGCTTGATGTTTACCTTCTTTGAAATTTTCGATCGCTTCGGCAACGGTTCCTTCTATGCCGACGGCAATTTGGATGCCGGCCGAGCTGAGAACCTGGAAGGCTTTCGGTCCGCAATGGCCGGTGAGGAGCCACTCGGCACCGAGTTTTGCGACCGTTTGTGCAGCCTGGATTCCGGCTCCCTGTGCCGCATTGAGGTTTTGCAGATTGTCATGCGTGACATGCTTGCCGGTTTCCAGATCGTAAACGATGAAATAGGCTGCTCGCCCAAATCGCGGATCGACCGGCGATTCGAGCGAGTTACCTGTAGAAGTGATGACGATTTTCAAGATTCGTTCTCCGTTTCTGGTTGCTGAGGTTCATTGACTTGATCCATTTGGGCTTGGATCGCCTGTTCTTGGGCGGTTTGGCCCGTGGCGTAGAAGATGTTTCGTCTTCCGTTTCCGCCCCGTCCGCCACCGCAATAGCCTCGGCCGAGTCCCATACCCCGACCTCGTCCGGCTCCGCGTCCCAATCCCTGGCCACGTCCTTGACCAAGACCCTGTCCTCGACCGAGTCCTTGACCCTGTCCCTGACCGAGACCTTGGCCTTGACCCTGTCCAAGTCCCTGACCTTGCTGTTGGTTCATGTTTTGGTTTGGAGGGCAGTTACCTAAGCCTCTCCCCGTTCTTGGGCCGGCACCCGCCGGTCCGGTTCCATCAAAATTAGGCATGATTCTTTCCTTTCGTAAAAAGGTTCAATAAGATATGTACGGTTAATTCGGGCTACCCCTGCCACGGCGTCCGTGTCCTCGACCACGGCCGCGACCGCGTTGGGCATCGGTCCGGTTGAATTGATTTCCGCCACACTTGGGGCATTGCGGTGGGCGACCTCCGCCGTGCGGCACCTGCCATCGATGCTGACATAGCTGGCAGAGGAACTCTCGCATCGCGCCGGTGACATACTCGCCCCCTTCGATGCGGAGCATCTTGCCATGGGTCAGAACATCGGCGACCTTCTTTCTTGCTTTTTCAAGGATCCGACCGACCGTCTGACGCGAGACGCCCATCGTCTCGGCCGCCTGCTCTTGGTACATCTGCTCGTAGTCGACCAGCCGAATCGCTTCGTATTCGTCCACCGTCAGCGTGACCACCTCCAGCTCCGCGCCGGGCACGCCGGTCGGTTTAAAGGCATTGCACGGCGGGGTTCCGCGGACATGTCGTTTTTCTACGGGTCGTGGCATGGGATAGGGCTCCTTGTGTGCTTCTACTGAATTATTGGCATATGCTCATAAAAAGTCAAGCGAGATTGGCCGGTTTTAAGGGAAAGAGAGGAATTTAACCCAAAAGAGGGGGTGTTTAGCCGCCGAGCTTGTTCGGCGCTTGGAAGAGAGAAAAACGTTGCTACTGGTTCAAAACGC
>JASFHG010000046.1:0-12262 GCA_050123355.1 Planctomycetia bacterium | reverse complement strand
GCATATAGCCGAAGAAGCTCGGCATCTTGACGCCCGATTTCTCGGCGATCGCCTTGACCATGAAGTTCGGGCCGTTGCCGATATAGGTCATCGCGCCCATGAACACCGCGCCGAGACTGATCCCGATCAACAGGTGCTCCGGTACGCCGGTATCGCCGACGTACTTGACTCCTTCCATCGACGGCAGCGATTGGGCCGTATCGAAAAAGACCACATAGGTCGGGGCGTTATCGAGTACCGAGGAGAGCGAACCGGTCGCCCAGAAGAACTTCATCGGGGAGTTCAGACCGAGGTCGGGGCCGTAAATATTCAAAATCTGCAACGCAGGCTGCATGCAGATGAAGATCCCGATAAACAGGGCGGCCACTTCGAGGATCGCATGATAGTTGAAGCGGTTCTTGATCCGTACCATCTGGCTGCCGAACACGAGCGAGAGCAGCACCATCAACAGTTGGACAATCTCTCGCATGAACACCCACGGTCGCCATCCACCGATTGTCTTGTGCGGATCGAGCAGTGCAACCGCAAGGATCACGCCCACCAACAGGATGATGTTCGGGAAAAGCCCTTCGATCTTCAGCCCTGTCGTCCGGGTCTCGTCCAAAGCCACGTCCAGCGGCAATTCCTTCGGGTGATAGATAAAATGATCCAGGATGAAATACAACCCGATGAGCACGCCGTTGAGGAAGGCCCATTCAATCCACAGGTTGAACGTCCACTCGAAGGGGACCCCTCGCAGATAACCGAGGAACAACGGCGGGTCGCCGATCGGAAGCAAACAACCGCCGCAGTTGCAGACGACAAAGATGAAGAAAACGACCGTATGCACGACATGCTTTCGTTCTTTGTTCGTCTCCAAAAGGGGCCGGATCAACAGCATCGCCGCGCCGGTGGTCCCGATGAAACTGGCCAACAGGCCGCCGATCGCGATGAACGTCGTGTTGGTCAACGCGTGGGCTTTCAGGTCGCCGGAGATCCGGATGCCGCCGCTGATCGTGTACAGGGCGAACAGCAATATGATAAACGGAATATACTCGGCCAAAAACGCGTTCGACAAAACCGTCAGCGAGATGGCCCAGTTCGGCCCGCCCGCACCGGGTGCCGCGGTTGTGTGGACCGGGAAGTGGCCGTCGATCGGATAGTGGTGGAAAAAGAGATAGTAGAGCAACGTAATCAAGCCAAGGCCTGCCGCGACGAGGAATCGGCTCTTGTTGCTTTCCCACCAATGTTCCGTTGCCGGAATCAACGGCAGCACGGCAATCGCACCAAGGAGCAGGACGAACGGGATTACGGTCCAAAACGGAGGTGGCGTCAGTTTTTTCTTGTCCTTTCCGTAGGCCGGTCCCTCTTCAACGGTAATTCCTTCTTTGGCCAGCTTTTCGTCTATTTTGTGAACCTCTTCCGACAGGGGTTCATCCGTCGCGCCATGGCCTTCACCTTCAGATTCGTGGTGAGCGGTCCCCGGTTCATGGCTACCTTCGTCGTGAGCGGCATGCCCATGCTCGTTCTCGGTGGCGATCATTTCGGCACCCTTTTGGGGCAGCGAAAGATTGGGATGGGGTATGGCGCAAATCAGATACGCGAGGATCACGATCACGATCGCGATCGCCAGCGGTTTATTCGATTTGGTGGTGTGTTCATGTTCCGACATGGTTACTCAACACTCTCTTTCAATGCGTGGGATCAAAGGCAAAGCTCCCGGTTTTCCTTTTTCGGGAACGATGTAATCCTTTAGCAGATAAAAAATGGGCTAAAAAATCAACCCCCCCTTCCACTTGGAGCTCGGCCTTCTCCGTAAGCGGTCATTGGATCGTCAGGGCGGGGGTTATGTTTTTTGGAGGCGAGATCAAAGGTGATAGGCTAAAAGTAAAGCTATCGGTAAATTCGACCAGTTCGGAGTAACAGAATTACCGGTTTGCTGTATAAATAGACTGATTGGGTAAAATGGGTTGCGATTGAACCGATTCTCACAAAGAATATTTTGGTCCGTACGGCCCATTTGTCTGGTTTTCATCCATAAAAGCTTGACAATCGCAAGAAACCGCAAAATACTGTAGTCTGTAACTGGGCTGCGCCCCAATTGGGGCGGGTCCTATGAGGAGTCTAGCTTGTACCTTTTGGCGCAGGAAGGAGCTATTGCAGTGCCGAAATCGATCTTAGAAGCGATCAAATTAGGACTCTGGGAATATGAACCCCCCGAAGTCTCCGTGGAAGAATATGAAGCGACCGGCAATATGCCGGGCACGAGGGAAAAGCTGGACGTCTTGGCCGAACGAGTCGCTAAAGGACAGCCATTATGGCACCCGAGCGACCGGGAAGACGTCGAGGATCCCGATCCGAGCCAGCCGAAATCCAAGCCGCGGAAGCAAGGCTTCGTGAACCACGGGCCGGGAAAGCCCCGATAAATCAACCAAAAGCCAGGGAAGGCTTCCTAACGCATCCGACTTTCCCTCCAATTTTTAAGCTACCCTTTTCTTGGAGGCTCCCGAGGAGTTATCGGAATTCCTCGAGTTTCTGCTAGATTTTACCCCCGTCGAGGGGGCGCCCTGATTTTGTCGGATCGTGGCATGTTGTACGTCCTCTATATCATTTTCATCAACCTGCTGATCGGATTTTGGCTCGGTATCGAGCTGAAACGCCGCTATGAGACTATTTATGGAAATGACCCGACAGGGGGGGGTGCTCCTGAAATGGTAGAGAATGCCGCCGCCAAAAACGTGCCTGCAAAAGACGATTCCCCTAAACCGTCAACAGAATCTTAGGCAGAGAAGCAGGTTAAGTTCTGGCTATTTCTTAGAAATCTGGGTATACTTGGTAGAATTAAAAGCTTGGGATAAATGTACGCCTAGACGGTGTTTCGATAGTTTGGCCGCCGGACATCGGCCGGCGCGTTTTAAAGGCGAACGCGACGAACGATGTTCGTCGGCTAAACGGCATACTCAAACCCATTTATGTATCCAAAACCTAGGACGGGGAAACTTCCATCCGGAGGGACAGTTGTGGCAAACAAAGACGACGAACATCCTGAATTTGAAGATTTGAATTTATCGGACGACGATCTCGAAGAAGGTGGTTCCGATGTGTTGGATTTCTCGGAGACCGATGACGAGAACGCGTCGAATCTCTTCGAGTTTTCGGGAACCGGTTCCGCGATGGGGAGTTCTCTGGACCTGTCGGACTTCGAGGAAGAAGAACCGGCGACGGCCGAGCCGCTCGATCTTGACGATTCGGCAATGGTCGAAGTGACCGAGGTCAACGATTCCGGATTGGGCGAGTCGCTGATGTCCGACGGTTTGGATGATCCGGATGTCGAGGCGGGCCTTGGCGAGTCGCTGATGGATGCCGACATGGTAGCTGAGGCGGAAGTGCCTGTGGAAACCGGCAAGAAAGCCAAAGGCAAGAAGGAAAAAACGCCGAAAGCCAAGAAGGAAAAGAAGCCTCGCGAGAAAAAAGTTCGCGAGAAGAAAGTTCGCGAGAAAAAGGTCAAAGATCCTTCGGAGCGTTCGGCTTCTTTGACCCAAGCGTCTCCGTATACCGTTATGCTGGTCCTCTCGCTGATCGCACTGGGGTTTGGTCTCTTGCTGATGTTAGCCACGTTGTTGAACTATGGTTTAGAGTTCAGTGGCGAGACGTCGCATCGTTCGACGATGGATCCGCCAGTCGTGCAGCAGACATTCGATCGAGACCTTGCCTAAAACGGGCAACCGTCGCGTATTTTTCCCTCCATATTCCTCCACGATTTGAAGGAGCGTTCTTGTGGTTCGATATCGATGGTTCTTGGGGCTGATTCTTTCTATCACTTTGTTTACCAGCGCCGTTCTTGCGGCCGAGCCGAAGACCGAGCTTCTCTGGCCCGGCGGAGCACCGGGTGCCAAGGGGGACAAGCCGGCCGATAAGCCGACGCTGACCGTTTGGCTGCCGGAGAAGGAAAAACGAGTTCCGACGGCCGTCATCATCTGCCCCGGCGGAGGCTACGACCATCTGGCCACCGACCATGAAGGAAAGCAGGTTGCCCGTTGGTTGAATTCGCTGGGCGTGACCGCTTTCGTACTCGAATATCGCCACCAAGGCCGCGGCTATCGGCATCCGGCACCCTTGCAAGACGCCCAACGTGCGATCCGGACGGTCCGTGCCCGGGCCGAGGAGTTCGGCGTTCGGCCGGACGCGATCGGGATCCTCGGTTTCTCGGCCGGGGGCCATCTGGCGTCGACCGCCGGGACTCATTTCGATGCAGGCGACCCGAAGGCGACCGATCCGATCGAGCGAGTCGGCTGTCGGCCCGATTTCATGGTCCTTTGTTATCCGGTCATTGCGATGGGCGAGCCCTACACGCATCGCGGCTCGCAGAAAAAGTTGTTGGGTAAGAATCCCGATCCCAAGCTGGTACGATTGCTGTCCAATGAGAAGCAGGTGACGAAGGATACCCCGCCGACGTTTCTGTTCACGACGACCGAAGACAAGTCTGTCCCGCCGGAGAACTCGGTGCGTTTCTATCTCGCGCTCCGCAAGGCGGGCGTGCCGGCCGAGCTGCACGTTTACGAAAAGGGTCGTCACGGTCAGGGCCTCTTCCGCGGCAAGCGACACCTCCCGGCCACCGACACCTGGCCCACCATGTGCGAAAACTGGCTCCGCATCCACGGCTGGGTGAAGTAGCTTTCTACGCGTTTTAGCCGCCGAGCTTGTTCGGCGATTGGAAACACAAAGAACGTCTCCATTTTTCCTAAGCCGATTCTCTGCGCAGCAGAGGGTCGGATCCGAAACTTCGAGCCATCTCTTTCTTTAAGTGGTGCGGAAGCATCTACCAAAAGATCCGACTCTCTGCTGCGCAGAGAATCGGCTTGGAAAGAAGATGGTAACGTTTCTCGCTCTTCCAAACGCCGAACAAGCTCGGCGGCTAAAAAATCGCGGTAAATTCGTAGCGAGAGAGTGGCTTTTCATTATTTCTTCCCTTTTTTCTTTTTTCTTGTAACCCTCGCCCTCCGATCCACCAAGAAAAGGTATGGCGGATAGGTTATAATGAGTTTTTGCCGACCGCGGGGATTGGCAGGGCTTTTTTTACGAGGATGTTGCTCATGACTGAACTGGCTGGAGAAAATCGGGGCCGCGAGCCGATCGTCTGTCCGGAGTGCGGGATGCCTCGTGACCCTGAGGCGGCTCAGGGGCTCTGCCCCGGGTGCCTGCTGCGGCAAGCGGCCGTCGAAACCGGCTCCTGGCCATCGTCTCCGCCATCCGGTTCGACCCCGTCGCTCGAAGCGGTTCAGGCCGCGTTCCAAAATCTGGAGATCATCAAGCTGATCGGCTCCGGCGGTATGGGGTCGGTCTTTTTGGCGCGACAGCCGAAACTCGACCGGTATGTGGCCGTGAAGATCCTCGCCGAGCGGCTTGCCCGCCAGCCGGAGTTTGCCGAGCGGTTCCTGCGAGAAGGGCAGCTCCTGGCCAAGTTGCATCACCCGAACATCGTGACGGTCCACGACATCGGCCAAGCCGGCGGCTTTTTCTATCTGATCATGGAGTATGTCGCGGGCGTCAACCTCCGCGAGGCGATGCGAGCCGAGCCGCTCACGCCCGAGCAGGCCCTGGTCATCGTCCCGCAGATCTGCGAGGCGCTTCAATTCGCCCATCAGCAAGGCGTGCTGCACCGCGACATCAAACCGGAGAACATCTTGCTCGATACGCAAGGCCGGGTGAAGATCGCCGACTTCGGGATCGCCAAGCTGGTCGATCGTGGCAAAAACACTTGCCTGACCGGCGACGGAGCGGTTCTCGGCACGCTTTATTATATGGCACCCGAACAATTCGAGTCGCCGTCGACCGTTGACCATCGGGCCGACATCTACTCGCTCGGCGTCGTGTTTTACGAGCTGCTGACCGGCGAGCTTCCGATCGGCCGTTTCGCACCGCCGTCGGAAAAGGCGACCGTCGACGCCGGGCTGGACCAGGTCGTCTTCAAATCGCTCGAGCGCGAGCGGGATCGCCGCCAGCAGAGTGCCGAGGAGCTGAGGACCGACGTCAAAACGGCCACCGAGCGGCCGCCGCATGTGCCGAGTGGTCAAGAACATACCGCCTCGACGCCGACCGATCCGCCTTATGCCGAGGTTTTGGAGCCATTTTCCGAGCAGCCACGTCAAAAAACACAGGGGCCCGACGTTTCCAAGCCTTTCCCTGAAAGGGCAAGATCCTGGTGGCAAATCAGTTGGGACGAAGACATCCGGCCGATGTTCTGGCCGTTGAAAATCGCCGTCATTGCGACCGTCATCACCGCTTTGGCCGCCTTGATGTCGTCACCTATGAAACCGTTCATGATTTTTGTGGTCCCCGAAAGAATATTTTTCCTTTTCCTCCTGCTGAAGCGTTACCGGTGGTGTTATTTCGTCTTTTTGGCGTTGGCAAGCTTCGCAATGGTGGGCTGTTTCGTTCAGGAACTTTACCTCGAGATGGCGTTTTACGTGGCCATGCTGGTGCTGGTTGCTATTTCTGAACGCGATTTTTTGAAAAAGTAAAAAAGGTTTTGCCCATGGATCGTTTTGCCACAACACGTTGGTCGCTGGTACTGGTGGCAAAACGCGATGCGCCGACGGCGCGACGGGCACTGGCCGAGTTGTGCGAGATTTATTACGAGCCGGTCCATGCGTTTGTCGCGAAGACGATTTTCACTTCGGGCGAGGCTCGGGACGTGACGCACGATTTTTTCGAGTGGCTTTTGGAGAAGAATCGGCTGGCCCGACTGGAACCGGGACAGGGGAAGTTCCGATCCTACCTGCTCGGTGCGGTGAAGCACTTCCTCTCGCAACGGTGGCAGAAGCTGTCGGCCCAAAAACGGGGCGGCCGCCAAGAGCCGGTGTCGCTCGACGGGATGTCCGAGGACCGAACCATCCCCGATCCGGACGCATTTCCCGCCGACGCCTTTTTCGATCGGCAATGGGCCGTGCACCTGGTCGAAAAGGCACTCGACACGTTGGCTGCCGAGCAAGGGGGCGAGCCGTCTCGGCAACAAAGGTGGGAGACACTCAAGCCGTGGCTGACAGGCAAGGCCATGAACCAGACACAAGAGGAGGCGGCCCGGTCGTTGGGTATTTCGATCGAGGCGGTCAAGGTGAACATCCACCGGCTCCGCAAATCGTTCCGCGAGATCCTCTGCCGCTCGATCGCCGAGACGGTCGAGTCGCCCGAGGAGATCCCCGCCGAGTTGGACTATCTCATCCAGGCCTGCACCCAAGCCAGCCTGGAGTAACGTCTTTCAAGACAAGGGAAACATCATGTCCGAATCCAATCCCCAAACACCTCAAGAACAAGATACGACCGTCGACGAGACCCGCGCTCCTCGTGGTCGAGCTCTACGCCGCGTGCCGTGGATTCCGATTCTGGTCTTTTTAGTTGGGGTGGCGGTCGTCAGTTTTTCGGTATTCAGATACAAGTACCCTTTACTTGACCCGTCACAAAAACTCCAGGCGAGCGAACCGTACAAGATCGCACTCAAAGCGGTCCGGAACGATCCCCTTGTCAAAAAGTACATCGGCCCGGCGATCGTGCCCACGGGCCATGTCGACGGTTCTATTTCCGAAACCGAGTGTTTTCTCGACTTTCACCTCGTCGGCACCAAAGGAAGGGTCCATGTACACGGCAAAGCTCTAAAAGACTCGGAGCAATGGGTGTTTATCCTTCTGGAATTGTATATGAATGAACATAAAAAGTTTTCGGTTGACAGTGACCAGTATTATACGGGCCGGATCGTTCTCGAAATGGAACCCGGCGGCGGACCGCAGGGAAGGCCTACCTGGGAATCGAAAGAAATACCAAGATCGGATAAGCCCAATTTGCCCTAGACGGCGACCACTACCATCGTCCTTTGAAAGTTTTTGGTAAAGGAAACATGATGTCCGAAAAATCTCAAAATAAAAAGACGGCCGACGATAAAACTCGTTCCGGTAAGAGCAAAACGCCGCGTCGCAGGTTGTGGATTCCGATCCTGGTTTTTTTGGTGGGAATAGCGATCGTCGGCTTCTCGGTTTTCAAGAAGGAGTTCGATCGTCCTCGTCGTCATTACCCAAAAAAAGAAGTAAGGATAGGAGACCTGATCCGGAAAAGCGAGCCGTACCAGATGGCACTTGAAGCGATCATCAAGGACCCGCTCGTCAAGGAAAAACTTGGCCCGGCCGTCGTGCCGAATGGCGATCCGGATGGCAATCTTTACGAAACCGAGTGCACGCTTGAATTCAGGCTCATCGGCTCGAAAGGACAGGCCCATGTGTCCGGTGAAGCTCGAAAGGTCTCAAGTAAATGGGTGTTTGTGAAACTGGATGTCGATTTGTTTGGGAAAGGTGTGATCGTTCTCGAAATGGATCCTGCCCCCGGCGGGAACAAACCGCCAATCTGGCGATCGAGCATGAAATCTGAAGTACAAGAGTTAAATTATCAGCCTGATTATTGAGGCCTGCATTGCTAATAAACCGTTCTGCGGCCACAAATCCAGCAAACCCGGCTGGAACAGCCGCGTTTGCGGTTGCACAACGATCATTAAATACATCGGGATCAATAAGGATAGGTTTCGACAATCGACACACCACCACTATCGCCTCCATTATAAATTTTGGCAAAGGGAAACACGATGTCCGAAAACTCTCAACATGAAAAGACGGCCGACGATAAAACTCGTCCCGATAAAAGTAAAACGCCGCGTCGCAGGCTGTGGATCCCGATCCTGGTCTTTTTGTTCGGGCTG
Organism: Planctomycetia bacterium; assembly: GCA_050123355.1. GTDB lineage: Bacteria > Planctomycetota > Planctomycetia > Pirellulales > Thermoguttaceae > JASFHG01. The sequence goes on along the minus strand of JASFHG010000046.1, from coordinate 3,543 downwards.
GGGGTCGTCGGGTTTTCGGTGTTCAAATACGAGTACCCTTTACTGGACCCGTCGGAAAAGCTCAAGATGTCCGAGCCGTACAAGATCGCAGTCGAAGCGATCCAGGCGGATTCCCACGTCAAAAAACATATCGGTCCGGCCGTCGCGCCCACGGGTTATGTGGACGGTTGGATGGAAAGAAACGAGTGTTTTCTCCGTTTCCGGCTCACTGGCACCAAAGGGCTGGGTGGCGTACATGGCAAAGCTATAAAATCTCAGGGACAATGGATATTTGTTAAGCTGGAAGTCAATTTGATCAAAGATCGCGAGCACTTCGATGGCACGTATGATGGCAAGGTCATTCTCATGATGGATCCCACCGGCGGCATGAATGGAACGCCAAGCTGGCGATCGGAAGAAGAACCTAAAACCTATAAAACTTAGTTTTCGTGTTTATGAGCAACCGTAGCTCTTAAAGAAGAAAAGGAAGTGGCGACGTTCTGCTCTCCCCCCTTTGGCAGGGTGCCCGTTGTCGGGCCGCCCGGTTCTTTCTATACTGCATGTTCTGGAAAATCGTTTAGCCGCCGAACATCGTTCGGCGTGTTTCGAAGCTACAAAGACACGCCGAACGATGTTCGGCGGCTAAACTGCTAAAAGATGTGCAGAACCATAGAACTGGGGACTATAGATGCGTAACTCCGAGTCGTCGTTGTTGCTTTTTGAAAAATCGAAACCGGGTGCCCGCGGGACCCTCTTGCCCGAGTGCGATGTGCCGGTCGTGGCGTTGGACTCGATCATTCCGTCGGAGCTTTTGGCCGACGAGCCGCTGCCGCTGCCCGAGCTGACCGAGCCGGAGCTAACCCGCCACTACATGAACCTGTCGACGCAGAACTTTTCGATCGACACGCATTTCTACCCGCTCGGTTCCTGCACGATGAAGTACAACCCGAAGCGGAACGAGCGGATCGTCGCCCAATCGGCCTGGTCCGGCCTGCACCCTTACCAGCCGGACGAGACGGTCCAGGGGATGCTGCGGTTGCTCTACGAATCGCAAGAGATGCTTGCCGAGATCGCCGGTCTGCCGGGCGTCTCGCTCCAACCGGCCGCCGGTGCCCATGGTGAGTTGGCCTCGCTGCTGACCGCCGCAGCCTACTTCAAGGATACCGGCCAAGATCGAACCACCGTCCTCATCCCCGACCAGGCACACGGCACCAACCCGGCCAGTGCGGCGGTCGCCGGATTCAAAACGGTCGAAGTGAAAAGCGCCGACGGGTTCGTCGACCTCGACGACCTGGCCTCGAAGCTCAACGACAAGACGGCCGTCTTCATGATCACCAACCCGAACACGCTCGGGCTGTTCGACACGCACATCGCCCAGATTTGCAAGATGGTCCACGATGTCGGCGGCCTGGTCTATCTCGACGGGGCGAACATGAACGCGATCCTCGGCATCGCCCGCCCGGGCGACTTCGGTGCCGACATGATGCACTACAACCCGCACAAAACATTCAGCGGTCCGCACGGCGGCGGCGGCCCGGGCGCAGGCCCGATCGCCGTGACCGAAACGCTCACGCCGTACCTCCCCAGCCCGATTGTCGTTCGTGACGGCGAGACCTATCGGCTCGACTATGACCGGCCGAAGTCGATCGGTCGCGTCCGCACATTCTCGGGCAACATCGGTGTCTTGGTCCGGATGTACTGCTACCTCTTAACCCACGGGCCGGACGGCCTGCGTCGCGTCTCGGAGAACGCGGTCCTCGCAGCCAACTACCTGCTCTCCAAAGTGAAACACTTTATCGATGTCCCGTACGGCGACCGGTGCATGCACGAATTCGTCGCCTCCGCCTCGCGTCTGAAATCAGACCGCGGCACGACGGCGATGGATATCGGCAAACGCCTGATCGATTACGGCTTCCACGCCCCGACGGTTTACTTCCCACTGATCGTGCCGGAGGCCCTGATGATCGAGCCGACCGAGACCGAGTCGAAAACGACCCTCGACAAGTTCGCCGAAGCCCTGTTCAAGATCACCGAAGAAGAGCAGGACCTCCTCCATGACGCCCCCCACTCCACGGCCGTCAGCCGCCCCGACGAAGTCACGGCCGCGCGTAGCCCGAGGTTGCGGGGGTAAACCTCTATTACCAACGAAAGGGAGTGAGAAATGAGATTTTTATCGATAGCGATTCTGTCCCTGGCAATAACTATTTCAAGTTTCCAAATTGTCAATGCTCAGAGGCCTACTCCTTCCTATGAGGATTGGGAAGGGGTGGTCAAGGCGAGCAAACTTTCGCCTGAGATGGCTCAACTCAAGAAAGATCGGCTTCTCGTCACGGATCGGACGACAAAGCAAATCTTCACACCCTATCTTGAGGGAAACCAGCCGATCTTTATCACTTCGGATTCGCTGTTGAACGGGTATCACGTTTTGTACGAGGAATCGATCTTTCGCCTCGAAGAAAAGAGGGCCTCCCGTCTGCCGGAGATCCTGCAATTCATCCTGAAGAACATGAAGGACGTCGACAAAGATATCAAGGGGAAGCCTGAGTTGGTAGCGGCCGCCAAGAAACGGGCGATGCTCGTTGCCGGTATCGCGATGCGGCTGATGGACGATTCGTTCAAGTTCAAAGATGTGTCGCTCGATAAGATCATCGATCAAGAGATCAAAAAAATTGTTGAGGCACAGGCGGTCGAGATGCCTACGTGGCTCGGCAAGCCGGATGGCACGTTTACCGCGATCGACTATTCACGCTATAAACCGCGTGGTTTCTATACCCGTTCGGAACCACTCCAACGATATTTTCGTGCGGTTTCATGGCTGCAATCGATTCCTTTCCGGGTTGAAAAAGACGAAGAACTGCTGTCGATCCTGATGCTTGGCAATTGTGTCACGCATCAGCGATTCAGAAAGGATCCCATCAAGCACGAAACGTATCGGGCCTTTTTCCGAGCATACAGTTCCTTCATCGGATCGGGCGACGATTGGGACCTTATAAATGCCGCGCATGAAGCTCAAAATACGTTGCGCATGGATTTGGCGGGAGGTGGTCTTGAGAAAAAACGTTCCTGGCTCAAGAAAAAAGCAAACAACTACGACGAAGGTCCTTTGGTGAACGACCAACTCCGTTTCCTTCCCGACGATCCGACGAAGACCGCCGAGCCCAATTTCCGTATCATCTCGGCCTATCGGGTTCCGAGTGCGATACTGTTTCAGCGAACGGCCGATCTTCGGCGGTTCAATCGGCTCTTCCCGAACGGCCTGGAGATCCCGGTCGCGTTGGGATCGGAGTTTGCCCGTAAAAATTTGAGTGAACCCGAAAAAGAAAAAATCCTCAAAACGATCGATGCATCGCAGAAATACTTTAAGGGAAACAGCCTTTACTTCGAGTACCTTGATGTGCTTAAAACGCTCCTGGCCAAGCCCGAACCGGATGCGCCCGACTTCATGAAGGGCGAGGCATGGCAGCGAAAGAGTTGCAACACCGTACTGGCAGGTTGGGCTCAGTTGCGGCATACATGGGCGTTGCAGGCGAAGCAATCGGTTCACTATCTGGGTCTGACCCAAGT
>JASFHG010000045.1:0-12273 GCA_050123355.1 Planctomycetia bacterium | reverse complement strand
AACGAGGTCAGCGAACCGATTGGCGCCGACAACGCGGCCCGCTGCCACGAGACGGTTTTTCCCGGTCGCGAGTTCTCCTGCCTGGCGTTTGGTCATCCGAATCTTGATTACGACATCGACAAGAGCAATGCCGAATTGCAGCAGCAATGCGTCGACCGGGGATGGTATCGCCTGGCCGTGAGCCGGCCCGACTGGCCGATCGAAAAGCTGGAGCAAGAGTTGCAGATGCCGAGGACGCTGGGCATCAAGCCTTATTATGCACTCATACCCGGCCAGGATCCGAAGTCGCGGGACAAGTTCCTCGAAGCGAGTATCTTCGATTTTTTGCCTCGCCGCCATTTGGAGGTTCTCGATCAGCGCGGCGCGATGGTGACGCTGCACGTGCCGAAGGCCGAAAGACTGGCCCACCCGGACAATATCGCCGAGATCAAGCAGATCCGACGTGACTATCCTCGCATCGTGCTGGTCATCGCCCATTTCGGACGGTGCTACACGGTCGAGAATGCCGAACAGGCCCTGCCGCAATTGGCCGACGACGAGGGCCTGCTGTTCGACAATTCGGCCGTGTTGAATACGGACGTGCATCGTCTGGCACTGCAAGTCCTCGGGCCGGATCGAATTCTCTACGGCACCGATAATCCGATTTTCTACATGCGGGGCCGCCGACAATGGCAAGGTACGAGCTACAAGAACCGTACGAGCTACCCCTTCCATTTCAACAAGGACCGCGAGCCGCCCGCGATCGAGGCCACCTACACACTCTACATGTACGAAGCCCTGCTGGCCATCCGGCAAGCATGTGAAAAACTTGGCCTAGGCCGCGACGCCATCGAATCCATCTTCCACCGCAACGCCGAGCGGTTGACGTAAGTTCTTATCCTGTCAAAGAAAAAAACCCGCTGACAACTGCTGTCAACGGGTCTTCTCAAGTGGAGCGGAGGAGGGTCGAACTCCCGACCTCTGCATTGCGAACGCAGCGCTCTCCCAACTGAGCTACCGCCCCAAAGTTAAGTAATACACCGATAGACCGAAGATCGGCCGGTCATTTACAGAAGCTTGAGTTTATGCGTAAAAAGTGGCCGTGTCAAAGGGGGGGAGACGCCTTTTTCGTCGCCCGATTTTACCTAAACTCCCGGGAAATGGGGAATTTTTTTCATTGTGGGCGCTGAAAATGCCCGTTTTCGGCCTATTTCCTCTTGCCCCGAAAGTCCTTCTTTAGTATTTGTACCGGACCTTTGTCGGGACAGAGTGCGCCGAGGGCAACTCCGGACCGCCTAAGTCATTAATTAACAAGAACTTAGTTCGCGTTTCAACGCGGAATGTTCCTTTAACCGGAAATAGTCGATCATGAATCATCGCCTAATTTATCCTGTCAAAAGAAGCGGTCTTCGAAAAAATCGCTTTGGGGTCTTCACGATGGTCTGCGCCGCACTCATGCTCATGCTGGGTAGCTCGATCACGATGGCTCAATATCCCTATCCCACAACCAACACGCCCGCCACGGTCGGGAATAATCAAGCGAATTACCAATACTCGCAGCCGAAAGCTCCCTACCCGACGGCACAGCCATCGAACACACAATATCAAGCCGCTCCCTATCCGGCGACGCAATATGCAGCGCCACAGCCTCAGACACAGCCACAGTCGGCCGCTCCCTATCCGACAGCACAGCCATCGAACACGCAATATCAGGCCGCCCCTTATCCAACGACTCCGCAACCGACCGCCTCGTCGTATCAAGGAAATCCCTATCCGGCGACGCAATATACAACGCCACAGTCTCAGGCACAGCCACAGCCGACCGCTCCCTATCCGAACACGCAGCAGCCGGCAAACCAATATGCAACCGTGCCCTACCCGGCAACGAACTCCTACTCCAACACAACACCTCCGGCCAACACGACTCCTTACCCGGCGACCAGACCGCCGATCGAAACGGCCCGATATATCCCGCCGAGCACCGCACCACTGACATCGGGGGCTCGACAACCGTTTTCAGCACGTCCCGAACCTTACAACCCTCCGGCCGCGACCCCTTACACGAACACGCCCTATACAGGGCCTGCCCTGCAACCGGCCACTCAATCAGACCTGTTGCCCACACCGAATAACGCCTCGGCGCCAACCGGTTCAACCGGCTCGATCGAGGGCCAAACGATCGTCGACGTACAAATCATCGGGAATCGGAACGTCTCGAAAGAGCGGGTTGAATCGATGATCCGGACTCGTAAGGGCCGCGAGTTCAGCGAAGAGGCCGTGCAGCACGACATACGTGCGATGAGCCGAAGCGGGCTGTTCGTCAACGTCAAGCCTTCCTATCGAGAGACGCCGCAAGGACCGATCGTCATTTTCGAGGTGATCGAGCGACCGACTCTCGAATCGATCAAATTCGTCGGAGCCAGGGCCATCAAACGAAAAACGCTCCTCAAGGAAGCAAATTTGAAAGAGGGAGACGCCGCCGACCCGTTCGCGGTCGAGGAAGCTCGCAAGTCGCTGGAATATTACTATCGCGACAAAGGTTTTTCGCAGGCCCGGATCTCGGTCCATAAAGGCAACAAAACGGGCGACCGGGAGGTGGTTTTCGTCATCAACGAAGGCTCGAAACAAAAAATCCTCTGGACCAAGTTTATCGGCAACTCGATCGCCAGCGACTCGCGACTCAAGACCCAAATCGAATCGAAAGAGGGCATCCTTTGGTTCATCAACGGCGAGTTCAGCTACGAGCGAGTCGAGGAAGACGCCAAAAAACTGGAAGACTACTATCGCAGTCTGGGCTATTTCGACGCGAAGGTGGGACCGGAAGTCTCGTTCTCGTTCGACAACTGGGCCAAGGTCACGTTCGTCATCAACGAAGGCCCCCGCTACAAGGTCCGCGACGTCCGGTTCATCGGAAACAAAATTTATCGCGAGGACCAGCTCCGCACAGGCTTGGAAATCAGCCCCGGTGACTACTTCAACCGCAGCAAGATGGACGCCGACCTCCACGCGACCCAGGAGCGATACGGTCGCGTAGGTTACGTGTTCGCCGACATCAAGGCGGAGCCCCGGTTCCTCGATGAGCCCGGCACGTTGGATATGGTCTACAACATCAAAGAAGGCGACCAGCATACAGTCGGGCGAGTTATCGTGAAAATCAAAGGGGACGGCGAGACACCTCGCACGAAAAACAGCGTGGTCCTCAACCGCATGCATCAAAAACCGGGCGACATCGTCGACACCCAAAAAATCCGCGACAGCGAACGCGAGATACGAGCTTCCGGCGTCTTCGCCACCAACCCGGCCACGGGCCAAATCCCAAAAATCTTGATCACCCCGCCGAAAGAGTTGGAGGAACGAGATCCTCGTAGCCCCTATTATGGACAGAGCCCGAGCTCACAAGCACGCGGCCAAAATTGGTAAGACCAAACCGATGGATCGGTTTTAGAAACAAAGCACCATTGCGATCCCAATTATCATCAAAAAGTATTTTTAGGAGACGCGCCATGAAGCGTTCCTTGATGAAAAAATTCGTCATGACCACCGTCATCTTTTCGATGCTCGGTTCCCTTCACCCCATGGCTTACGGGGAGGAGTTCCACTACAACAACAAGCCGTACATTGCAAGGCAAAAACCTCGCTACCAACAAGCGGCCCGCCCCCGCCCTGCCCCGGTCGTCCGTGCCCAGATCGGCAACGGCGGTTACTACACGCCTTCGCTTCCACCCAACAACGCTTCCTACGCCCCGGCGCCCAACACGACCACAACCCCCGCATACACCCCGGCCGCCGGCTCCTACACACAACCGGCCGCGACCAACACGGCAAACAATAACTACCAAAGTGCACCGACCTCGAGTGCCTACGGCAACCAAGTCTCTCCCGATTGGATTCCCGGCACCGGCCCGCCACCGCTCACAGGCGACCCGGCCGGACAAGGCAATTATATGCCCAACTGGGGCGGACCGGGCGGCGCGAATCCGCTGGCTCCGATGGGATCGCCAATGAGCCCGCTGTTCAACCCGGGCCCCCGTCCTACCGACCTGATCGTGATGGCCCCCGAGACTCAGACCGGCCGACTGATGTTCGGCGTCGGGGTCAACTCGGAAGCCGGTTTGGTCGGGTCGATCGTGCTCGACGAACAGAACTTCGACTGGCTCCGATTCCCCCGCAGCTTCGCGGACATCCGCGACGCGACCGCGTGGCGTGGTGCCGGGCAGCGTTTCCGCTTGGAAGCCATCCCGGGTACCGAAGTGCAACGCTATATGGTCACGTTCCAAGAACCGTACCTGTTCGGCTCACGGGTCAGTCTGATGACGACCGGAAATTATTACACGCGAATCTATCGCGACTGGTCCGAGGACCGCGTCGGCGGCTCGTTCCGACTCGGCTATCACCTGACGCACGCGTTGACCGGAAGCATCGGTTTCCGCGGCGAACGGATCGACTTATACAACATCCCGACCCTGTCTCCTCAGGAATTGACCGACGCGGCCGGCCGCAACTCACTGTACGGCTTCTCGGCCCGCCTGGCGCATAATACCCGCGACAGCTCGTTCATGCCGACCGAGGGACACCTGATCGAACTCGGTGTCGAGCAAGTCATCGGGACCTATAAATACCCGAAGATCGACCTCGACATCCGACAATATTTCATGCTGCGTGAGCGGCCCGACGGATCCGGTCGACACGTCCTCAGCCTGAACGCTCGAGCCGGCTGGTCCGGCGACGATACGCCGATCTACGATCACTACTTTGCGGGCGGGTTCTCGACCATCCGCGGTTTCGACTATCGAGGTGCCTCGCCCTACGACGCGGCGACGGGCGTCTTCGTCGGTGGCCAGTTCCAGATGCTCGCCTCGGCCGAGTACCTCTTCCCCATCACCGCCGACGACATGCTGCGAGGCGTGGTCTTCTGCGATACGGGTACGGTCCAGCGAACGATCGACGATTGGACCGACAAATATCGAGTCGCTCCCGGCTTCGGTCTGCGGATCACCGTCCCGGCGATGGGCCCCGCCCCGATCGCCCTGGACTTCGCCTTCCCGGTCGTCAAGGAAGATTCCGACTGGGTCGAGACCTTCTCGTTCTGGGTCGGCATGACTCGGTAACCTCGTAGGCCGGGCCTACCATGAAATTTCAATCAGCGCACAAAAACACCCTCCTGCCGGAAAACAGGAGGGTGTTTTTTATGGTCATGTTTAGCCGTCGGACATCGTCCGACGTGTTTATAGTGTTGGCAAGATAAATTGAACTCGCCATCTCTTTATAGTGCCGGCAAGATAAAATGAACTTACGTGCAAGTAACACAAAATCGCTTGCTTGTAGTGAAACGACCAATATTTAGGAGCGATTTACACTACCGGTTATTACGAATTAATGCGGGCACGGTTCATTTTATCTTGCCATGGCTATAATAGCTGCAAAACGCGACGAACGATGTTCGTCGGTTAAACTTCTTGCCAAACCTCTACTCAACCGGTTCGATCAAGTAAGCTTGGCCGTTGACGTTCAGGAGGACCGCCTCGTCGAAGACCAGGTATTGAGCGACGCTCCGGCCATTGTCTTTGATCAGCTTGAAGTACTCGTCGCTGAATTGCTTGATCTTCTTGACGTTCTTTTCCTGCTCGGCAGTGACCGACGTATCGACCCACTGATTGTTGCGATAGAAGAACGTCTGGCTGCCGATCGTTTGCACCTTTTGGGCAATGCTGGCGGCCGACTGCTTTTTGCCATCCGACGACATGCCGCCCATGCCACCCATTCCCCAGCTACGACCACTCATGTTGCTTCCGGGAGCAGCGGCTCCGCGGGAGAAACTTTTCATCGAATCGTCAAGTTTTTTCTCCGCCATGGCCGGCATGTTGGCATTTTGCATCGAGCCTTTATAGTGCCGCTGGGCAACGCCACTCTCGCCGTCAACATTTTCCAAAAGCCGCAGGTTCCGACCGGCCGTCGCGGCGTTCGCTTCCTTATCGTGCAAGTCGGTCGTCTCGTCGGCGAGGAACGACGTGTAAGGCGTGACGATGCCGTGCTTCGTGGCCAGTTCGACCAGCTCGTCGATCAGCTCTTGGTTCTTGCCGTTGAGGTCCAACTCGTCCAGCAGCTCACCGACCCGGCGTACGGCCCAAAGTTTGGCGACAAAAGCGTTGCTGTCGTCGTCACTCTCCTCGACAAAACGGTAGGGAAAGCGATAGGTCTTATCTTCATCGCCGACCTCGCCTTTGATAGTCAGCTTGCCTTTGCCGTCCTTGTGATAGCGACCGACCAGAACAAGCTGTTCGCCGGCAAACAGGTCGAAATCACCTTTCGGGTAAAGTCGATTGACTTTCGGCTTCTTGCCGCCCTTTCCTTTCCAAGCCAGCTTCGCCTCGGTCAAGACAGGCGACTCGATCCGGCGATAGAGCCGCGAAATATGCTCCTCGATATCCTGACTCGGAAGCACATACTCGCTGAGCCCGTGGTTCTTGCGTGCGAGCCGGTCCAACAGGCGGGCATTCACGTCGTAACCCACGCCGAACGGGAAGAGCCGTGCGCCGACCTTGTTCGTTTTGACGCAGTTCTCGACGATCTTCATCTCGTTCCGCTCGCCGGCCGTCGGCAGGCCGTCGGTGAGGAAGACGACATAGTTCGGACGATCGGGGTCCTTGAGATTTTTCATGCCTACCTGCAGGGCCTCGTTGATATTGGTCCCGCCACCGGCATAGATCGTTTCGACAAACCCGAGCGCTTCGGCGAGCGTCTCTTTGTCGACGCGTTGGAGCTCCGGCTTGAACGTCTGGATCGTCGTATCGTAGGCGACGATGTTGAACAGATCCTTCTCGTCCAAATTCTGGAGCACGAACTTCAGCGCCGCGCGGGCCTGCTCCACCTTTTTCCCGCTCATGCTGCCCGACTTGTCGATCACGAAAAGGATCGTCTTCGGGATACGCTCTTGGTTGGTCTGGATCTTCGGCGAGAGGAGCATCAGGAAGTAGCCGTCCTCGTCGTCATCCGGCCGATAGCTGATCACGCGGGCCGAAAGCCCTTCTTCCTCGGAACCCTCGCTGGGACTGAACAAGAGCCGATAATCGCTCGACGGGACCACCTTTTTCTTCGAGTAGGTCGCGACAACCGTCTTCTTGTTCGGGCGTTTGATTTTCACCTCATGCGTCGGGCTGTAGACGTTTCCGATCTTCTCCTTGCCCGTGATCGTGGTCCGGATCTTCAGCTTTTTGAGCGGCTCGCCCGTATACTTGGCCGTGGCCAGCGGGATCCGCAAGTCGGCCAGCCCGTCCGTGACGGGACAGAGTTGGGTGTAGCGGAGCATGACGGTCCGCTTCTCGCCGGCGGGGACGGGGAAGACGCTCGTCTTGTACATCCCGGTCCCGATCCATTCGAGCAAAGCCGGGTCGCGATTCTTGCGAACAATCTCCTCATACTTCTTCCGAGCCTCCTCGGCACTCAACAGCTTACCGGAAAGCTCCTTGCCGTCGACCATCAAGGTCAACTGATCGATCGCTCCGTCGTAAGGAAGCGGGAAGACGAACGAAACCTCGAGGGTCCGCTTGCTCTCGTTGACGAACGCTTGAGAGACCTGCACCTGGGCCACCTGGCCTTCGATCTTCGTGTTGATCTCGAGCGAGTCGATCGCATAGGTCGGCTGCGGCTCGGGGCGCGGGATCGGCGGATGCGGCCACGGCGGACGGATCGGTCGCGGGAGACGAATCCGCTCGGTGGTCTTTTCCACAATCAGAACCCCCTGTGCGAGGGCTGTTGCCGGTATCAATAAAACCAAAAACAAAAGCATGAATCTACTGAACTTCATGGACGTTCTCCTTATTTTGAAGACAGAGAAAAATTACCAAGGACAGGCGACAAAGCCGGATCTATAGGGAATTACGCACCCTATGACATCCCGGCTTGCCACTTTGCGCATGTTCTCACAAATTACCCTAGAATCTCTGACGAAGAAAGCAAAGGATAAGTTCCCGATAATTTTGGGAGTTTACAACTTCGTTACATTTAGCCACGGCAAGCACTTACGGCAAAATCACTTGCCCCTCGCTCAGCGTCTTCAGACGGGCCGGCCCGGAAATCTTGACGGCCCTTTTCCGAAAGGCCTCGGGCGTGCCTGTCGGATGATTATTCAGATGGGTCACGAGCATCCCGGGCCGCAGTCCGGCCGCCCAAGCTGCCGTGTCACGAGCGACCTCGACGATCGCCACCGCCTGATCGACTCCCACCGAAGATGCCTCGCTTTGATAATCGACCAGCACGGTCGGGTAATCGATACGGATCCCTCGCCACGGATCGGGCTGTACCGTGATCCAACGCTCACCTCGCACCGGATATTTCCCCAACTTCACACGCACCCGCTCTCGACGACCGTCACGAACCAGATCGACCGCCACCCGTTGATCCACCGGCAGCGACCCGATCGTAAGAATCAACTCATCGGAAGAATGGATCAACTGACCGGCGATGGCCGTGATCCGATCGTGGCGACGAATGTCGGCCGCGCGGGCCGGGTTGCCGGGACCGGTGTAAACTCGATGCACGCGGACCCCTTGCATCCCCTGCTCTTGTTCGCGAGCGGTCAGATCCTCCGGCTCGATGCCAAGATAACCATACTCGACCTCGCGACCTTGGCTGAGCTGTTTCACGACTTTTCGAAACGTCTCATCGACCGGGATCGCGTAAGACGCCCGCGACTCCAAACCGGGCACATCGCCCAGCGAGGTCGTCATGCCGATCATGCGACCTTGCAGATCCAGCAGCGGACCGCCGGTGGAGCTGGCCGCGAGTCGGGCGTCCGTGCGGATCAGCGTGCCGAAGTGATGCAGCGTCCACTTCCCTTGCTGCTCGGCCGAGGCGAAACGGTTCAGGGGCGCTTTCTGCGACAAGTTTCCGACCATCGCCCATACGGCCGTCGGCCCGTCCCCCGCCGCGATCGCACGCGGATTGCCCATCGCAACGGTAAACGTCCCCTTCTTGAGATGACTCGCATCGCCCAAAGTGATCGGCGTCAGATTTTCTGCCTCGACCCCCAACATGGCCAAGTCGCTCCTCGGATCGGCCGCTCGAAGCGTGGCCCGATGCGTCTTACGGTCATGCGTGATGACATGATATTCGTTCTTGTCAAAGCGGCCGTCCGCGCCGAGGACCGCATGATAGGTCGTCAAGATGAGTCCCTTCTCGAGGACCACTCCGGTCGCATAGTCGCCCGCCGCGATCGGATCGCGCGCCGACGATTTCTGCCCCCAACCGGGTTGATTCGGCTCGTTCGCTTGCCCAAACGGGCTCGGGCGTGTCGGCCAGATCGTCGGAGCTTGCTCGTCGGTACGTCGCGTTCGCACCACGGCCACAACCGATGGCTCATTCTTTTCGATCACCCCGACAAGTTTTTCCTGGACCGCCGAAAGAAGATCCCCCTCCGTCTTGCGTGACGAGGAGCGCGAGCGGGCCTCCGAGATCGAAACCCAACTCGACCCGACGACAAGGATCAACAGCGTGAAACAAAATGTCGGTGTTTTAGTGTGCATTGGTAAGGAAATGTCAGCCTGGATAGCATTTCGGGATATGGTGTTTATTGAGTCGCGTGCATTTTATAGCCATGGCAAGATAACTTACAATCAAGCCGGAATTGGGACGTCAGTCCCTATTCCGGATCCGAAATAGGGCATGCTTCGCGGCCCAATTTCGGCTTGAGATAGGAAAACGTGCAACTTTATCAACCTGAACTCAACAAACCACCAATATACCACCTACGGTGGTCATTTACTACCCATGCAAACCACGCGAGCAAACACAACACTAGGCAACCTGGAGAAACCGTAAGGGTGTTTCTGGATAAGAAGTTATAGGGCCGCCGTTTAGCGGAGATGCCATTCGAGAATAACCTGGCGAGCCTCTTGGACCGGCTGCGGTCGGGCTACCTGCGATTGGTTCTGTGGAATCGCGTACGGATTTTCAGAAGGGCTCGGCTCGATCGGAGTCATCTCGTCAGCCGGAAGCTCCTCGAAACGGCCCGGCTGCGAGACAACCGTGCGCGGATCGACCCAACCTTGAGCCACCTTGGAGCCCGAACCGGACGGGACCAACGTTTCCGCGTAAGGATTGGGGGCTGTGGGAGTAGCATACGAATAATCCTTCCCTCTCACGTGCCAACCGTCGGAAGACGCAACATGTTTCGGCGTCGCGATGGATGCCAACGTGGAACCGGCAGTCGAGGGAGCCGGAAACGTCGTGACGGCAGTCGCCGGGACGATGGCCGATCGATTACGGTTCCCGACGGGCGCTTGATGCGAAGCGACTACCACCGGATTCGACGGCGCAGCAGGCGTCAACGTCGGTCGCCCCTGTCGGATCCAAGCGAGCCAGTTGGTCTGAAGCCGGCCGAGTGTGTCGACTCCGTAATGTTTTTGCAACGCGCCGCTCCAATCGCCATTCTGTATGGCCGATTCGAGAAAACGGATATACTCTCGCCGCCCTTTTTGCTGAATCAGATATTCGGTCAACGAAAAACCTTGCGCATAAAGGGGCATGATGTCGCTCGGATATTCGGTCATGGCAAACATCCGATTGAACGCAATGCCGCGGCCCGTGGTGAGGAACTGGTGCAAGCTCTGATACTGTTTTTGACGTTCCGAAGAACACTCGACCGACGTGGCAGCCCCTTCGTCGGCCCAACGCGGCAACGGCTGACGAAAATGGCTCGCCAAGATCATGTGCGTGATCTCGTGCGGCAAGACCGAATCGAAAATCCGCTCCCGCGAACCCTGGATTGTCATCCGCCAGCCATAGACCTCACCCCGGTCGAACAGGAACGTCGTCGCTCCGCCCGCCCCGAGATGCCTGCCCACTCGAACCTTCATAACACAAGGGCTCGACCAATTGGGAATCGACTCACCCAGCCAAGAGACGGAGAGCCGGCTCCGATATTGTTCGGCCGCTTCGGCGATTTGGCGTGCAAGCAGGGGATCGTTCGTCTGAACGATGAAATTGGAGGTCTGATAGGAAGCCCCCATCGTGATAAAGAGAAAGAGTAGGACCGCAATCCCTGCGATCGATTTTCCACGAGCGTCCATGCCCGACATCCTTTTGTTTGAATGAAAAAGCGTGGTCAAGGTAGTCGTGTCGCATCCGTATCGACATCATTACCCATTTTACCCGATCCGAACTTTTTCAAAAACCCCATTTCAGACGCCAATAAACTACCTATTTTAACATCGCTTTTTGCCTACGGAACCAAAAACCCACAAAAAAACGCCCCGCCGGGAAAGGACGGGGCGTCATCATTTTTATACAACCAATCTCATTGACTTATTTGACGTCAAATTGAAAGTTGGGATTGCGCGGATCAAAGTCGTTGTCGGTGAAGCCGTTGTTGATCTTCAGGTTCAGATAGGTGTAGGCTTCGAGCAACTCGGGCTGGCCACCTTTCTGACGCGGCCAATCATACGCCTCGTAGCGGATCGGCAGGTTGAGTTCCTTATCCACGTAGATCCGTGCCAGGTGGAAACGGAAATTTTTCCGCGGAACCGGATGGAGTACCTGGATGCAAAGACAAGTGCGATCGTTGATCTTGGCGTTGTCGAGGAACTTGACATCGCACTCGCCATACTTTGCGTCTTCCATACCTACTTCGAGCAAACGACGCACCAAGTTCTGGACACCGAGCTCCGTAATCGGATATCGCTGACCCTCCATGGCAAACGAGCTGGTCGGCTTGAGCGAGACCGTGCCGACAATCGTGTTGCGGATGCCGACGGTATGTGCCCACATCTTGCCGTTATTGGCCCCATCGACGTAAAGCGCTTCTTGACCGGCCAGATTGTCCGGCTTGACGAATTTGGTATAGGCGCTGAACGGCTTGTGTCGGACCTTGACAAAAAGGGTCTGCTGAGGAGCCAGTTTCCCATTGATCCGTTCCTGCTTGATCAGGTAGGCCGAGTAATCTTGAACATTCTGCTCGACCTGCTTCAGACCGCTATCGGCCCAGCGCAACGCAGGCATCAAGGGGTGTTCTCCCTCGGTCTTCGGCGGAATGTTGAACTCCGTCCGAGCAGGTCCCTGCAGTTGGGCGACAAAGTTCCCGACCCGATTGCCATCACGACCATTTGAGGCATTGGGGGCATTTTGGGCATAGGCCGTGATGGAAAATACCGTCAATACGGCCGCTATCGCCACAATCCAGCAACAAGTCTTTGAAAACGCCTTAGACATACTAAAAAACTCCTTTGTATTGATATTCGCAATCCCTTACTTGCCGATAAATATCGATTCTGTGGTATGCTATATTTCTGAAAATGTACT
>JASFHG010000044.1:0-12298 GCA_050123355.1 Planctomycetia bacterium | reverse complement strand
ATGGCCCAAGGGCTTGGGAGAAGCCTATCGGAAGATGATCAAGGAAGGTGTTGGGCATAAGGATGACATTCTACCCAAGTATCGAGATTTGTATCGAAACCAAATCAAAAAGTTGATTTCGGAAGAGCTATTCCCACGGGTCAACTATCGCCGTCCCGACGAAACCAACCCTGCCGCCGCGGCACCTACTCGCACCGTCTATGACGCGCATATGCCCGGAATGACACAGCCGGACGAATCGGACTACATCGGGGTGGTTGATTGGCCGGAAAAAGATCGTCAAGACATTATTGCCAAGTTTAATTTCCCCACTCGCCCCAGCTCCTTCCGTGTTCGTCTGGCCCAGGAAGATTATTGGGTCTATCAAGCGCTTTTGGATATCATCGAGTCGACCAACGGCGATGCCAAGTCACCCGGCACGGCAGCCGTCAAAGCGATCGAGTTACTCCAGATCGGTCAAGATGCAGCCGCCTCGATACAGTCAGACAAAGGTCCTGACCTGCTCAGTTTCGGAACGGGAACCGGCAATGTGGCAGGAGTAGTAACCCCGGTTACTCCACAGCCTCAGAGCGGTGCTCCCATAATGCCTTCTGCCTCTAAAGGCATATACAACATGCCTGCCAACACATCCACTACGGGAACGTCGTCGGAATTAACGCCGGAACAGCAAGAACTGTTAAAGGATCGTTATGTCAACGAGGATTTGATTCCGCGGCCGGCAGGCGAACATCCTTACTCCGAATTCAAAATGATGCCGATCTTGATGCGGCTGAAGATCGATCAACGGAGAATTTCCGATTTGTTGGTCGAATGTGCCAATTCGTCGTTACCGGTCGAAGTGAAACAATTTCGCATGAATCCGGGAACGGCCGCACAAACCGCATCCACCCAACCAGGCCATGGCGGCCCGGCCCACGCGCCGATGGCTGTCGGAGCGAATACTCAAACGATCTCGGATAAAGACCCCCAAGTGGTCACGATCGAAATTCGAGGCATCATCTACCTCTACAATCCTCCGGACAAGAGCGCGGTGGCAACCGGCACGGTCGCGGACGAAGTGACCGGCGCAGTTGAAGAAACGCCCGCCGAGGAAACTACCCCGGTTGCGGAAGAGACTCCCGAACCGGCCGAACCCACGGTTGAAGAGCCGGCCGTAACGCCCCCGGCTACCGAACCAACAACACCAGTACCCCCGACCGATGAACCGGCGGGAGATCTTTAGATTTCAATAGAAGACCTTCGGTTTTTCCTATATACAGGATTTCACCATGAAAGCAAAAGTGAAACTCGACAAAGACAGCCTGATCACGTTTTTTTCCGAAAATGGCGAGAAACTGGTTTTTGGCATCGCTATACTCCTTTTCTTCGTGTTCGTTTGGAGCGCGGTGACAGCGGAACGTTACGACAAAACCCCGGAAGATCTCGAACAAGCGGCGACACAGGCTCGCAACCATCTTCAAACCGTCTCCAGCGAAATAACCGACGTCGAAATTCCGAACTATCGCAAGAAAATCGAAGAAATCAACAAGCCGATCCCCGCTTCTTCCTATGCATCCACGAAGCCTTGGGTACGGACCATCTTCCCGCCGTTGCGAAAGCGTGGACAACCGACGCTCGAAAAAGTCGAAGATTTGTTGGCGATTTCGGGACACGGCCGCTTTTCCAACACGGGCGCTGCCGGTGCCGGCGATTTGGTCGACAACGATCGACCTGACGGAAGACGCTGGGTCCTTTTGACCGGGTTGTTGAATATGGAAAAAATTCGGAAGTCCTACAAGGAAACTTTCGAAGATGTCCATCCTCGATTGCCGACCGACATCCCCCAGTTTTACAGCAATTTCTGTTCCTTCTACGTAGAACGTGCCGAGATCACGGACGACCCCGAAAATTTGAAGTGGGAGCCGATTTATTCGGACATTAAACAATATCTCCAACAGTATGTTGGCAACCAAATCAGCACCCCCTCGCAGCAATCAGAAAAAACCGACCCGACCGCGATTGAACCGTCCCTGATCGTTCCCTTGCCCCAGCGTACCGATCGTCAGTGGGGAGAGGAAGTGCTCCATGCTCCCGAGATTCCCTTGATGGATATGACAGCTCAACATGGAATGGGTATGCCTGGAATGGTAACGCCTATCCAGCCCGGCGTTACAAATCCCGGCGGCATGACTCCACCCGGTGAAACGCCTCCCGAGGGCCTCCCACCCGGAATCGGAAACGATACCCCCAATACACCAACCGACCAGGTCGAGCAAAAAATATCGCCCTATGTGCTTTTCCGATTCTTCGACTTTAACGTGGAGCCAGGCAAGAAGTACCGATACCACGTTCGGCTTTATTTCAAGAACCCCAACTACGAAATCAAAAATGACAGCCACCTGGACCCCGCGTTGGTCAAGCTAAAACACGATCCGGAAAAGAAGTGGAGCAATTACATCGCTACCGAATGGAGCGAACCGAGCAACACGGTTCACATGCCGTTGGACGATGATCTTTTGCTGGCATCGGTCAATCCTCCCAAACCCGCCGACAGCGAACCCACGGCAAACGTGACACTGGTCCACTGGGATTATATGAAGGGGTTTGAAATTCTTGACGAGGTTGAAGGAGTCCATCGCGGCAAGGTGGTCAATTACTATGACCGTGACATGCCGACGCCGGAAGTGCCGGGGCCGCCAAACCCCATGCCGGGCGAAACCTCGAACCAGCCAGAAAAAGTGAGCTACGTCACCGGTTTGCTCGTCCTTGATCTCAAGGGTGGCGAAACGCTGCCTTCACGCACGATCTCCTTGCACAAGCCGTCCTCCATGCTCCTCTTTTCACCGAGCGGAGCCCTGATCGTCCGATCGAGTGTCGAAGATGAAGAGGAAAGCAAGAAACTCAAAGGCGAAGTTCAACCCGGAATGCCAGGCTATCGCCCCCACGGTGGTTACATGCCCGTCGGTCCCATGCCTCCCGGCATGATGGATCAATAGGTGAGGCCAATCAGCTCACCGCCGCGGGGAGCAATTCATACACCAAAATCGAAGAGGCACGGAAGCGCAATATGGCAAAAAAAGCGACCCAATCCAAGTCCTCGTCGAAAGCGGTCGATGCCGTCTCGTATTTGAGTGCCCCTGAAAAACACCCTGCCAAACCGGTTTGCGCGGTCTTTGGCGAAGACGCCTTCTTGCAACGCCATGTCATGGAACGCCTCCGTAGCGAAGTGGTCGGAGATGCCGACGGCGAGTATGCTTTCTTTGCGTTCGACGGTCGCAAGGCCCAACTCAGCGAAGTGCTCGAAGAATTGACAACCATTTCGATGTTCGGCGGCGGGCGGCGGCTGGTGCTCGTCGACGATGCGGATGACTTCATCAAGCGATATCGGCCGGAACTGGAGGAGTACGCCGATCAGCCTGGTGAAACAGGCGTCCTCGTCCTCCAACCTCGCTCGTTCGCGTCGAACACGCGTCTCTATAAAGCACTCGCCACGGCCGGTCTCTTGGTCGATTGCGAGGTCCCCAGCTCGGGCAAACTCCTGAAATGGCTCGTCAATTGGGCCAAAAAGGTCCATCACATCTCGATCTCCGACGCCGCGGCCAGGCTGTTGATTGAGCTGGCCGGCGAGGAGCCCGGCCTTTTGGATCAAGAGTTGGCGAAGCTCGCCTCGGCCGCCGGGGAAGAAGCGACCGTTACGCCCGAGCTGATCCGCGAGATGGTCGGGTCCTGGCGTGCGAAGACGACCTGGGACATGCTCGACGCGGCGCTCGACGGCCAGCCACAAGAAGCGATCACCCAGCTCGACCGTCTCTTACTCTCGGGCGAGACACCGATCGCGATCCTGGGCCAGATCTCCGCTTCGTTGCGACGCTTCGCGGCCGCCACGCGAATCATCCTTCAAACGGAGCAGGCAGGCCGCCGCCCCGCGCTAAACGCCGCGCTCGAAGAGGCCGGGGTCCAACCCTACTTTATCCAAAAAACCCAGCAACAACTCCGCAAATTGGGCCGACACCGCGGCGCAAAACTCTATCAGCGGCTCCTCGATGCCGACTTGGCATTGAAAGGGGCCAGTGCCTTGCCACCGCGACTGGTCATGGAAGAACTTCTCACCTGGCTCGCTGCGGGAGAGATGAGAACATGACGCTCACGATCGCTCAACTCGCCCTGCTATTTGGCATCGGTTTGGTGGCGGGATTCTTGAACGTGATGGCGGGCGGCGGGTCGATGATCACCATGCCGGTACTGGTCTTCATGGGTTTTTCCGGACCGCTGGCCAACGGAACCAACCGAATCGCGATCCTCGTCCAAAACCTTGCCGCCAGTGGCGGATATTATCGCCAAAAGGCCGCCGAACCAAAGCTGAGCCTCACACTGAGCCTGTGCGCGATCCCGGGAGCCGTCATCGGTGCCTACTTCGGCACGAAACTCGAAGGGGCCCTGTTCAACTACGTCCTGGCCGGGGTGATGATCTTCGTGCTGATCTACATGATCTTCTCGCAACGGCAAAAAAAACGGCTCGAAAAAACCTCCGACAGTCCGACCGACAACCTTTCTGCCCCCGCGAACCTCACTCGGGCCCAAAATCTGGCCGGCCACCTGCTGATGTTCGGCGTCGGGCTTTACGGTGGCTTCATCCAAGCAGGCGTCGGCATCCTGATCATGGCCTGCCTCGGTAGCGCGATGGGCATGACGCTCGTTCGGGCCAATATCCACAAAGTCTTCATCATCGGCTTCTACACCCTCGTCGCACTGACCATTTTCGGTATCCACGGTCATGTTTACTGGACCGCCGGCATCTGCCTGGCCTGCGGCAACGCGATCGGCGCACTGGTCGCAACCCGAGTCAACCTCCGCGGGGGGGATCGGGTCGTTCGCATCATCCTTTACCTGGTTATCCTTGCCATGGCCGCGAAGCTGATCTATGTAAACTGGTAGCGGATCGAGGCAAAGGATCGTCACCCTGAATCATTGCCCGTATCTTCGGAATATCCGGCACAGCCCTCCTTCCCGTACCCCCCCTTTCATTTGACCTTGCGATACACTCTCTCTGGAAGGGGGTGAATAAACTTCTCTATAGAGGGTCTTTTTGGAGGTCTTTTGGCAACACGAAAAAACTTTTTTCACAACGCCTCAGAAAATGAGACGGTAAAGCATTGCACCAATCGATCTTAGGGTGTTCTGAAAAGCAACCATTTTTGTTGTGATTATTCTCCGATTTTTCCCCAAACCCCCCTATGTTTTCGTGGTAAACTTTACCTTGACAGGCACATTTTTTTATAAACCAACTTTTCTTTTGTTTCTATTATATAGTCACCGGTTCACGTCATCCATCTTTTTAAGAAACGGTGACAACAACTGTATTTTTATATAGAGAGTCGAGCCCTACAGTCCCATTTTAAAAAGGCACTTGTAGCAAAGGGAAGATTCAATGAACACAACAAAAGCCCATCGCCACGTGAAGTTTCAAGCAACGAACCGTCGCCGGGGAGCTATTTTATTCTTTACGGCGTTCCTCATGATCTTTTTTATCATGTTGGTGGCATTTACGATTGACGTTGGATATATGTTCGTCGTACGATCCGAGGCAAAACGGGCAACCGATGCGGCTGCACTTGCCGGTGCCAGCGAACTGATCAATGGTGTCGGATCCGCGCGAGTCGAAGCGTTTGAATTCCTGAACCGAAACACCATCGGCAGCAAAAACTGCGCAGGCGACGACGATTGGATGAACCAACTCCAGTCGACAGGAGTCCACTACATCGACACGAAGGATAAAATCTCGATCGAGACCGGCCATTGGGATTACGACGCCGATTCGCCCAGTGTAGGGGAAAACGACAATCGTTTCTCGGCATCGACCAAGCTTCCCGCAGCCGTCCGAGTCAAGGCCGTCCAGACGGGCATTCCAAGCCTGTTTGGCTCTCTCATCTTGGAATCGGGATGTTTCTCGGTAGAAGCCGAATCGGTTGCCGGCTATCAGCCTCGCGATATCGTGATCGTGCTCGACTTCTCGGGCTCCATGAACGACGACAGCGAACTGAAACGTATCACATCGACTGACGATCCGGATCGTGGACCGGTCGAGAACAACTTGATGGAAATCTGGGAGGATCTCGGCACACCCAATTATGGGAAACTGACTTTCGAGCCGCAATACGTGACGATGACCAAACACGATCATGGCGCACCCGAGGTTTCCGTCACGCTCAAAGGCGATCGGGTCTCGATTAACTCGCGCCAAGACGTCGACGAAGTAAAGGTCACCTACAATACGGGCGCCCGCGAGACATTTCGCAGCAATCACCATACCCGTATCGGAAGGGCGGGCGATTTTCCGCCAATCGCCCATGCGGCCAATGCATTCATCAGAACGGTACAAGTGAAGTCGGGAGGAAGAACCCAAACGTTTTCCTTTACGGAAGGAGAGATCGCCAACCTGCTCGGTTTGAACATCCCCTATCCCTATCCGGGCGGACGATCGTGGAACGACTACATCAAGTACGTTCAGACCTCTTCGAGTGTCCGGAATGCGGGCTACAAGAACAAATTCGGTGGGATGACGCTGGTCAACTACTGGCTGGAAAAATATCCCTCCAGCACCCAAGTGCCCGACTTGTGGAAAGTCCGAGCCCAGCCGATCCAAGCCGTAAAAGACGCCGTGGATGTGTTTATCGACTATATCGGTGACGTGGATTCAAGCGACCGCGTTGGTTTGGTGGTTTATAACTCGCGTGATCAGCATGCAACTTTGGAACACTCCTTGAGCAAGGATTTTGACGTTGTAACGGATACGGTTCACCATCGTCAGGCGGGCCACTACAATTCGATGACGAACATCGGTGCCGGCATCCAGGTTGCTCGGAAACAGCTCGACGAAAATGGCCGGAGCGGGGCGTTCAAAATGATCGTCTTGATGACCGACGGTCAGGCAAACACCTCAAGCCAATCGGGGCTCAACGGCCCTCAATATGCCTTGAGTGAAGCCCGGAAAGCGGCCGATAGCGGCTACCCGATCATGACGATCAGTCTCGGAAACGGCGCCGACAAGAATTTGATGCAAAAAATCGCCGACACAACAGAAGAAGGAGTCCATTTTAACGTTCCAGGCATGGGCTCCGGCGTGACAGATTACGAAAGTGGTCTGCTCGATACCTTCCGTAAGATTGCTGATGACCATCCGCTCCTTTTGGTCAAATAGCATGTTACCCATCAGGGGAGCCGAAACGAAAACACAACCCGTTGTGGAAACGTTTCGGCTCTCTTTTTTTCTTGACCGCAAAATCGCTTCCCGATAAAAACTATTTTTTGAGGGGAGCTTTTTCCGTTTTGCTTTCTTCGGAACGCTTCCTGCCATAAAATGATGACTTGCTGCGTTGACAGATGGCAAGAAACGTTTTGTAAGTGACGCGGGCAAAAGGACAGGGGTCCGAACCGGCCGACGGCTTGTCGTAAATCTGCAAAAGCTCGGAAATCTGACGCCGGTCGAGCGGTTGATAGTCGCCGTGGCGGGCAAAAGACGTGCCCATCTTGCCAAACGATCGCAGCGCGGCCGCACTGTCGGCGTACGGAACGACGGTCGCGAACGTATCGCTCTTAATGACCCTGAGACCGACTCGCCGGAGCATCTTGATCCAAGAATCGGCGGAATGATACTTCAAACCATGGGTGTCTACCTTGCAGACCTCGTGCAATGCCGCGTGGAGTTCGGGAAACGTGCCTCGGCAGGGGACCGCGAAAGCAAAAAAACCGTCGCGATCCAACTGGGAAACCAAATTCGGCAGACTCAGTGCCGGATCGGTCCATTGAAGGGAGTAGTTCGAGGCGATCAGCGAAAAATGGTCGCCCCACGTTTCGGTTTCAATGTCCGCCCGACTCGTACGAACCCGTTGCATGGCAGGATCAGACGGGCGGAGCGGCGGAATCTTACTCAAATTTTCGCAGCATTCCGTGAGCATCTCCGACGAAAGATCGACGACCGTCAGCTCGGCCTTCGGAAACATCTGGAAAAGATGGCCGCTGAGCATACCGGTCCCGCATCCGAGATCGGCCACGCGATCGATCGGACCATCTACCTGGTGTTGGATAAGCCGTGCAAGCTTGTCCGCGCTGAGCGATTGAGCCGAGGCGTGCGTATTGTAGGCGGTCGCCGCTTGTGAGAAATTTCTCGTCGCCGCTCTTTTATCCATCATACGACACCTCCTCTTCTACCGCCTTGCAAAATCGCAAGATCCTGGTGGCGGTCTGCTCCGGCTCGGCAAGGGGCAGGGCATGAACATTTGATTCCAAGATACATTCTGTACAGTACGGGAGTCGATCCGAAAGATGCTCCATTTCGCAGTAGGGCACCACGGCGTCCGTTTCGGCATGAAAGAAATGAACTTCGCACGCTCCTTCCTCGGCCAGCATTTCGGCCGCCTCGCGAAGGTCCGTTTCGAGCAGATAGTCCAGTCCGGCCGCCAGTGACGCGTCGTCACACGATTCGCTCTGCCGGAAGTACGCCTCGCAGGCCTCCGGGTCCGTGACTTGACCGGTCTCCAAATTCGTGAAACAAAGCTCGGCAAAATCGTGGAGCACCCCGGTAGGGTTTGTCCGCAGTTTCCGCTTCATGGCCCGAATCATACGCGGATCGACGCCCGGATAGTCCGGTGCCTCACACATCCTGGCAGTAGAGCCGATCAGCAGCAGCCCCTGTACAACGTCGAGATGCCGCAAAGTCGCTTCCAACGCAAGCATCCCACCGAGCGACCAACCGACCAGAAGGATCGGACGAGGCGCGGCCTCCGATTCTTGAGCCGCCAACAAAAGACGGTCCAACGTTTGCGAGTCGTGGAGCACCTCCTGCCAATCGACGACTGAAAACGTAAGCGGCGCATCCCGTAGATGCTCCAGCGCAGGCTGCCACACGCAAGAGTCGCTCCCCCAACCACCGATCAGGTAAAGGTGGGGCTCGGTTTGGAAACTCGGTTGATTCATAAACTCCCTCGCATCACCTCGGCAAGTTTTTCGGCCACTTCTCGCAGGTCTTCTTCACTATGAGCAAGCGTGACGCTCATCCGGAGCCGGGCGGTCCCGACAGGCACGGTCGGCGGCCGAATCGCGGTCGCAAAAATATTTTGGTCCCGCAACGTCTCGGCAATCGAAAGGGCCTTGAAGTTGTCGCCAATGTGAATCGGGATAATCTGGGAAGTGGTCGGCATGTAATCAATCCCTTGTTCCGCGAGTAACGATCGAAAAAAATCACACCGATCGATCAACTCCCGCCCAAGCCCTTTGGCAAGTGGGTTATCCGATCCTGGATGGGTATCGTTCTGATATTCTTTTTGGATAATCGCTATCGATGCCCTGCCGGCCGCGAGAACGGCAGGGGGGAGGCCGGTCGAAAAAATGAAAGGGCGGGCATGGTTGATCAAAAGTTTTTTCATGCGGGCCGAACAAGCGGCAAAGCCACCATACGAACCCAACGCCTTGCTCATCGTTCCGAGCACTACGTCCGCCTTCTCTTGAAGCCCTGCTTGCCGTAGCAGCCCTCCCCCTTCCGGCCCGAAGATACCGATCGCATGCGCTTCATCCAAAATCAAAGCCGCATCATGTCGCTCGGCAATCTCGACCAACTCGGCAACCGGCGCGAAATCGCCGTCCATACTGAAAACCGTATCGGAAACGATCACCTGCAGACCACCTTCGGCGGCCGGTTTTTGCTCGCAAAGCAGTTGGTCAAGGTGGTCCATGTCGAGGTGGCGGTAACGATAGGTCTTCGCGTCGCAAAGCTTCATGCCATCGATCAGACTCGCATGATTGAGTTTGTCCGCAAAAAGCACATCCTGACGGCGAGCCAACGTCGTGAGCACCCCGAGATTCAAGAGATAACCGCTACCAAACACGAGCGAGTCTTCCGTGCCGCACATTTGAGCCAGGTCACGCTCGATCTGCCCGAAAAGGGAGTGGTTGCCCGCCATGAGCCGCGAGGCCGTCGCCCCCCCTCCCCACTCGGTCGCCGCCTCGGCCGCCGCTCGCGTGACCTCCGGATGCTGGGCCAGGTCAAGGTAATCATTCGACGATAGGTTGACGATCCGCCCTGCCGGCAATGGAATGATGCCACCCACCTGTGGTAACTCGCGAAGTTCGCGCAAAAGCCCCTTTTCCTGAAGCTCGGAAAGGCGTTTTTGAATTTCAGCGGGCGAAAGGGGCATCGGGGGTCCTTGGAGCTGGATTACCTTGCTTCCTGAAATCTAGTCCAGGAAAAAGAGACTACTTTAGCACATTTGAAACCAAGATTGAAGGCACACAACCGACTCGATATAATAAGCTATTGTAGTCACAAACTCTTTCTCAAGAGCAAAAAATGGCCGAAAATGACCCCAAAACGCCAGAATCCTCGCCATTTCATAAGGCTTTTTTCGCCGGCCTGATACTGCAGCTCATTTTTATCTTTCTGGCGGCCCTCATCCTCGATGGCGGCTATACTCTACGCGTCGTAGCCATCTTTGCGATCCCCTATTTCATTCTGGTCCTATGGATCGGTCATAATCGACCTCAAAAACCGACTCCTGGCGACCTCTTTTTTATCAAATTTCTGCCCATTTTCACGTTTATTGCTGCTCTTTTTATAGGCTCGATCCTTAATGCTATTTTCGGGCTCCCTGCTCCATGGCAGCAAAACCAGTTATTTTAGGTAGTGCTCACTTAGCTATTCATGGTGGTAAATCCTCGGCCAAACGATACCTGAAATCGCACAGAAAGATAGTCACAATGGGGGGTGTAATTGCAAGCAAGGCAGGTAATCGTGTTGCCAAAAAACCACATCATTGTGTAAAAAAGGAAGCCATTCAGCCCGTTTTTATCCCCCAGACAGTGGTGGATTTACCACATTAAACTGTCAATAGGCCCTCTCGTCCCCCTGTCAGTCCAGAAAACCGCTACAAATCAATCTTTTTGCCTGTCAATTTTCTTGTAAATTCCACGATCCCCCCAGCTTAGTGTGCCTTTGTCGTTTTGTTGGGAAATGCCCCTAAAGTGGCATGCAATTCGCACTTATCTAAGGACTTCCACCTTTTGGTCGCCGGGCCGGGCAAGGAAAATTTTCCCAAAACAGCACCATTAGGGGGCATTCCTCAAAACTCAATCTATCCACTCTAGAGAGCTATAGCCTTCCAGGTGGAAATTGCTTGACGTATGAGGGTTGTCTAATCATGATAAAGTGGTACCTCTGGATACTCCAGAGAATTTGAAAGAATTTTGGGGGTAAAACGGCCCAAATTGTTTGACAAAAGTCCCCAGATTCTTTCTACTTAAGGTTAATTGAGTCGGGTTAGGTAAGCCGCATGGGCAAGTCATGGTTTTACCGGTACTCGATTCTCAATGAGGCACGAAGTGAACATGAGAAGAATGGCCTGTATCATCCTTGGTCCGTTCCTAACCGGTTGCTATCGGTTTGGAACGTTGACTGCTTTCTTGTTATTCAGTAACCGGCCTAACGTTAACGTTGCTCGCAAGGGCTATGCACGTGCGCGTTATGGTTGCGAGGATGTTCAGGACTTCGGACTAGGTCAACCTTGGTTCATGCAACCGAAGCTTGTGCCGGTGGTCGTCCAAACGGGCCGACGACCGCAGGCTTCCGACCGAAATGTGCGCTTCTAGCCTTAGGAACCTATTTGAGGTGGTATGAGCCACGTTCGACTGTACGTCGTCCGGAGTAATGAGCGCAAGTTCTATTCGGCCGCACGTGTGGTGATCGGCAATACGAGGTTCTACTTCCCTCCCATGACAGGTTGACTTACCACAAACGGTTTTCTTTCCGTGCCATCTGGAAAGAGATACGGAAGTCGACAACGCCCAAACGGAAAACTGTCCGGACGTTACAGCATTGTAATTATTCGTGCCTCCTGTGGTTGTAGGGTACGGGCTGTTTTCTGTGAAGGAAAAGTGTGGAGTGTAGCTTCACAATAACAACCAACAACAATTTGTAACACGAGACACGTTCTCGAAACAGGCTGTTTGACGTTCAGGTTCGAATTTATGCCTACAAGAGTCGCACCATCAAAACCAAATTTTTAAGGGCTATTGAGAATTGGCAAAATAACCTTCGCCATGTTTTGTGTTTGGCAAAACGGTGACTTTGCCGAGGACCAATATAGTTTTCCGCATCCGGAACAAACCAGGTAAGGACAGAGATTATGTCACTTTTCCCACTGTCAAAGCTTCGTCGATTTGCATCGAAGATAGGGGCATTGCGGAGTAATACCGCTCGTAATACCATGGATCGCGTTCGTCGCCATCTGGCGATCGATCCGCTCGAAGAGCGTCATTTGCTGAGCGTCTC
>JASFHG010000043.1:0-12601 GCA_050123355.1 Planctomycetia bacterium | reverse complement strand
GTCTACCACCATTACGCAGGTGCAAGGTTTGCGTGCATGTCGCAATGCGGGCATTGCCGTGCCCAACGAGGTGATCGAAAAAGCGGTTAAATATATCCAAGATTGCACCGGTCCCGACGGTGGTGTCTATTATAGTTCCAAGTCGCGTGGTTCCGGCAGACCGGCGATCACGGCGGCGGCGGTTGCTTGCTTGTTCAACGCGGGTGAGTACGACGATAAGTATGTGCCGAAGTTGCTCGCCTATTGTAAGAAGCATCTGAAAAACCCTAAGAGCAGTGGCGGTCACTGGCATTATACCCACTATTATTACTCCCAGGTTTTGTATCGCCAAGGCGGTAAAGATTGGGAAACGTATAAGAAAGAGATGCAAGAGCATCTTTATAGCCAATTGGAGTCCAACGGATCGTGGGTTCAAGGTGGCTATGGTCCGGTTTATGTGACGTCCATTAGCTTGACCATTTTACAATTAGATAACGCCGTGCTGCCCATTTATCAGCGGTAGATCGGTTTTTCGTATTCTTTCCAATTCCAAACCTACAGAATAAACACACGATTTTTTAGATTAACTGAGAGATTATTACCATGTCGAACGCTCCCCTATCCGACTCCAAAGCGGCAATTGAACGGCTCCGAGTCGCACGTGAAAAGATTATTGAACAGATGGGCCGTGTTATCGTCGGTCAGTCGGAAGTCATTGAAGAAATCATGATTTCCCTTTTCAGCCGAGGCCACTGCCTTCTGGAAGGTGTGCCCGGTCTCGCGAAAACGCTCATGATCAGTACCCTGAGCCAGGCTTTGGACCTGTCGTTCAGCCGTATCCAGTTCACCCCCGACTTGATGCCGGCCGACATCACGGGCACGGAAGTGCTCGAGGAAAATCGGTCGACCGGTCAGCGAGAATTCCGGTTCCTCGAAGGGCCGATCTTCTCGAACTGTATCCTGGCGGACGAAATCAACCGTACCCCACCGAAGACGCAAGCCGCGTTGCTCGAAGCGATGCAAGAACGCCAGGTGACGGTTGGTCGTGTTCGACACCCGTTGGCCGATCCGTTCTTTGTCCTCGCGACCCAGAACCCGATCGAGCAAGAAGGTACCTATCCCTTGCCCGAAGCCCAGCAGGACCGTTTTATGTTCAAGGTCTTCGTCAAGTATCCCGATTTCAACGAAGAGTTTGAAGTGGCCCGACGTACGACCACGACCGAAATGGCGACGCTCGAACCGGTTCTTTCGGCCGAAGAGATCGTTTCGCTTCAACACTTGGTCCGTGAAGTGCCGATCAGCGACCATGCGGTCCGCTACACGCTGGCCTTGGTCCGTGCGACACGTCCGAACGAGGCTGACGCCTTCGGTTGGGTCAACGATCTTGTTGCCTGGGGTGCCGGCCCGCGTGCCGTCCAGTTTTTGATTCTCGGTGCGAAGGCTCGAGCCCTTCTGAGCGGTCGGACGCATGTCACGACCGACGACTTGGCGTCTCTCGCCAAGCCGGTCTTGCGACACAGAATCGTGCTTTCGTTCTCGGCCCAAAGCGATGGCTTGGAGCCGGATGACGTGATCGAGCGTATTGTCGCGGATACGCCTGCAAAAGAAGACGACCTCATGCGAGATCCCCGTTTTGCGAAGATGTTCGCGGCAGGTTAATGAAACCTCGTTGGTGAGGTATTTTGCGATTGGATTTGGTTCGGCCGTTACGTGTCGAACCGGTTCGATCATCCGGTGATAAGCTTTCCTCTTGAGTTTTTTTGATCCATGGCGATTCCACAGTACTTTGATCCGCTGACCCTTTCCAAGATTTCACGGCTGGAGCTACGCGCTCAGCAGGTGGTCGAAGGGTTTATGTCCGGCATGCACCGCAGCCCTTACTTCGGAAATTCGATCGAATTCCGACAACACCGCGAATACACGCCGGGCGACGACCTGCGTCACATTGACTGGAAGGTTTTGGCCAAGCAGGACCGCTACTATGTGAAGCAATATGAAGAGGAGACCAACTTGCGTGCGTCATTGCTTGTTGACGTCTCGGCCAGTATGAAATATGGCACCGGGGCGATGGACAAGCGAGATTACGCAGCGACCATTGCAGTCAGCTTGGCTTATTTGTTGCTTAGCCAACAGGACGCGACCGGCTGCTTGGCGTTTGACGAATCGGTGCGGGATATCATTCCGCAACGGACGCAGCGAAATCACCTCGACGCGATCATTCGTACTCTCTCGGTTAACGATCCTCAGAAAAAGACCGACATTGACCAGATCCTCCGACACGCGACCAATGCTTATCCTCGCCGTGGGATGATGTTGTTGATCTCGGACCTGTTGGTCGACGCCGATATGCTCATCGACGGCTTGCAGATGCTCAAGACACGAGGGCACGATGTGATGGTCTTTCATGTGATGGACGACGACGAGCTCGATTTCCCGTTCGCAGGTCCCACCCGATTTGAAGGGCTCGAATCGCTGGATCATATTACATGTAATCCTCGTGCATTGCGGGCCGGTTATTTGGAAGCCCTGCAAGATCACCTGGACAAAATTCGACATGGTTGTGCCAAGCGAGGGATCGCTTATGAGTTGTTTAGAACGAGCCAGCCGTTGGATTCGGCATTGGTCGCGTTTTTGAACGAACGTATGAGAATGAGAAGAGTTTCGTAATTTTTCAAGAAAAGAATTCGAAGCTTTATGAAAATAATTCCCACCTACCCCTAAGAGATACGCATTTAGACAAAGAATATGCCCGCTTTTATATACTCACCATTGTTGTGGGGGCTGCTATGTGTGGCCTTGCCCGTGTTGATCCACCTGATCAACATGCTACGCCATCGGCGTATTGAGTGGGCCGCGATTGAGTTCTTGCTTTTGAGCCAGAAAAAGAACCGCACTTGGGTTCTGATCAAGCAACTGATCTTGCTGTTGCTTCGTATGCTGGCGGTGGCGGCCATCGTAATGTTGGTGGCTCAGCCTGTTTCGCGAGACAAATGGAGCGGCCTTTTCGGCGCGGACAAAACCCACCATATCATTTTGTTGGATGACAGCTACTCGATGTCGAGTACGCGTGGCGACAAGGATCTGTTCGATTTGGCTAAGGGAGCCACTCGCCAGATCGTTGCGACTGCTTCGGATCGGCAGAGTGATCAGGCCTTCACGCTTGCCCGATTTTCGCAATTGGCGTCCGCTCTGTACGAGATTGAAGAGCTCGCCATGGCCGGTGGCAAGGAGGAGCCCGAAAAGCCTGACGAAAATGCCGCCAAGCCAGAGACCACCGACGCAAATTCCGGTACCGAGACGACCGGGCCCAAGTTGGACGAGAAGAAATCCAAATCGATTAAAGAGCGACGGTTTGATTTCGACGACGCTAAAGTTGATGGAACCACGCTGAGCGCACTCGAAGAACGATTGTCCACCATGCACATCTCCGAGTCGGACGCCGGTGTGAAAGAAGCGGTCCACGTGATCGAAACTCTCTTCGCGGGCGACGGAAAGGAAGAAAATCGTATCATCTATCTGATCACCGACTTCCGCGAGCGTGATTGGGAAGCGGGCGAAGTGATTCGGACGGCGTTACAGCATCTCGCAGGCAAGCGGACGCGGATCGAGTTCATCGATTGTTCAACCAAGGACAAAACGAATTTGACCGTGACCGATATTAAACCGGTACCCGGCATTTTCGCAGCCGGCGTCCCTTGTTTCGTCGAGGTAACCGTCAAGAACCACGGTAAGCAACCGGTGCAAAATGTTGTGGTTTCCGTCGAGCAAGACGGTGACGTCAGCAGTGTCGACAAGATCGAAAAGATCGCTCCCGGCAAGGAAGCGACCAAGCGTTTTGCGATACGTTTCGCTGCCCCCGGCCCACATTCGGTCGCGGCGAAGATCGATATGGACTCGATCGTGGCGGACAACCGCCGGTTCCTGGTTCTCGATATCAAAGATGACATCCCGGTCCTCGTTATCGATGGTTCTGCCACGCGAGAGGATTCGGAAAATTTCCGTTGGGCATTGAATCCCGGTCCTGCTGTCAAGACAGGCATCAAGCCACGCGTGGAATCCCCGTCGTTTTTGACGCGAGGCACCCTCGACCATTTCGCGTCGATTTGCTTCACCGATACGATGTCGCTTGATGATGAGGCGATCGAGCGCCTGGAACGTTACGTGGCGGGTGGCGGAAGTGTTGTCTTCTTCACCGGTCCGAAGACCAATACGCGGTATGTCAACCAAAAATTATATCGCTCGGGCCAAGGCGTTTTTCCGGTAAAACTTCGTGTGCGTCAAGAGCTGATGGCCGACGCGCTCCAAAAGTTGCCCGACATCGAGGTCGCCGAACATCCGCTCTTCCGAGTTTTTGACAACAAGGAAAGCAACTACCTCGACATGCTGAACGTGTACACCTACATGGCCGTTGAGAAGGAGGAAGGAAACGAGCTCAAGGATGTCGTTACCGATAAGAAGACCGAAAAGAATGAAACAGAGACCGAAAATCAAGAAGGCGAAGTGCGACAGCCGCCGAAGGTGATTGCTCGCTTGCGAGGTGGTGCTCCGTTTATCATCGAGTCGACGTTCGGCAAGGGGCATGTTATTACCATGCTGAGCTCGATTGCTCCTGTTTGGAATAACTGGGCGAAAGGCAATCCGAGCTACGTGATTGCCGTGCAAGAGATGCAAGCTTATTTGAGCCGACAGCAAGAGCAGAACCTCTCGGAATATAAAGTCGGCCAGCCTTTGAAGCTCGAACTGGATGCCCAGGCCTATAACGATACGATTTCGTTCGCGATACCCGAATCGAAAGATAAAAAACGTGCAAAACCGAAAGAGCTCATGACGACCGTCACCGCAACCCGAACGGACGACGGGCGATTGCTCGCTTCGTTTAGCGATACCGATACCGCGGGCGTCTATCGAATCCAGTTGACCACCGTTAAGGATATTGACGAACTTCGTAAGACATCGGTCAATGTCGAACCGAGCGAAGGTAATTTGAAACGCTTTGCTTCTGAAGAACTTAATACAACGCTTTCCGGAGTGCCGTACGACGTGACGGCCGTTTCGGAATTCGATGCGAATGCTGATGATAAAATGGGAAAGAACTTGCAAGACATCGTGCTGATTTTGCTGATTTTGATGCTGCTTGTTGAACAGATCCTTGCGTGGTCTTGTTCGTATCATCCACCTGCCAAGGGGAAAGGAGGTGGCGCATGATCGACACGTCGCTAAGCTCCTTGCTTTTATTTGCGGATACGGTACGAACCACGTTCACGTGGGGACGGATCGATAAGAATACGGATTGGATCTTGCCGGTCGTGGCGCTGGTCGTTGCCGCGTTTTTCGTACGTAAGTGGTACGAGCGAGACTCGCGGGAATTGAACCGTGGAATCAGTTGGTTTTTGACCATTCTACGAACCTTGGTCTTTATCGGCTTGTTTGTTATCTACCTCCAACCCGAGTGGCGAACTGAAACCGAGCGTCGTATCGAAAGCCGCGTCGCGGTTCTCGCGGATACCAGCCTCAGTATGGGCTTGACCGATCCACAAGAAGGTGCCCCGAAGGACCAGAAAGAAGAAACGCGAGCCGAACAGATCGCCAAGCTGTTTGCCGATACCAAGCTCCTCAACGAGCTGCGCAAGACACATCATGTTGATATTTACACCTTCGGCGATACACTCCACACGGTGACCACGCTCGAGAAATTCCCCGAGGAAGGGGAAGAGCCCAAGGCCGAAGAGAATAAAAAAGACGGTGAAGAGGCAGAGGCATCAGAAGAAGCACCGAAAAAACCGCTCGATTGGAATGAGACCCTTGAGCCAATCGCTGCCGAAACGCGATTAGGCGACTCGCTGGCCCAGTTGCTCGAAGAAGTCCGCGATACCCCGGTCGCGGGCATCATCATCCCGACGGATGGTTGCAAGAACATGGGTATCGATCCGGTGACCACGGTTGAGATGGCCAACGAGTCGAAAATCAAGTTCTTCCCGGTCGGTGTCGGTTCGGACGTGCTTCCGCCCAACGTGCGGGTGAGCCAGTTTGTCGTCCCGCCTCGTGTGCAAATGAACGACCAATATACCATCACCGGATATGTTCAAGCTCGCGGGATGGTGGGCAAGACGGTCACGGTAAAATTGTTCCAGACCGAAGATGTTCCCAAAGCAAAGCCGGTTCTGATTGAAGAACGAGACGTGACGTTGGGTGCCGATGGCGAAACGACGCCGGTCCGGTTCGAAATGATGCCGACCAACCAAGGTCGCTGGATTTTCTCGTTACAAGTTGAAGTGCCTAAGGAAGATCGCCATCCGGCCGACAATATTGCCGAGGCCCAATTCGAGATTGTCGATCGACCGCTCCGCGTACTGCTCTTTGCCGGTGGTCCGATGCGAGAATATCGTTTCATGCGAAACCTGCTCCATCGTGACGCGGGAATCGAAGTCGATGTCCTACTCCAATCGGCGCTGGAAGGGGTGTCGCAAGATGCAAATAAAGTGCTCGACATGTTCCCCGATACGGCTGAAGAGCTTTCCAAATATGACTGTATCGTCGCGTTCGACCCGGATTGGCGCGAACTGGATAGTAAGCAGATCGAAATGGTCGAGAGTTGGGTTGCAAAGCAGAGCGGCGGGCTGATCCTATTTGCCGGTGCCGTCAACCTGGGCGATACGCTTACCGGTTGGACGTCCGAAGATAATGATCTTGTTAAGCCGATTCGCGGTCTGTATCCGGTCATCTTCCAACGCAGTTACGTTGCGGGAGATGGTGAGCAGGCGGGCGAAGACCCCTGGCCACCGGCGTTTACCCGCGAAGGGAAAGAAGCCGATTTCCTCCGTCTGTCGGATGATCCGGCCGAGAGCGAAAAGCTGTGGAGTGAATTTGAAGGGGTTTATGCTTACCTGCCGGTCGAAGGTCCGAAGCAAAGCGCGACGGTTTACGCCCGATTTGCCGACCCGACGGTCTCGAATGATCGAACCAACATTTACCTGGCGGGCCAGTTCTATGGTTCGGGCCGCACGTTTTACGCAGGCAGTGCCGAGCTGTGGCGTCTGCGTCGACTTGGCGAAAAACATTACGAGCGATTCATCACCAAGCTGATCCGACATGTCACCCAAGGACGATTACTCAACGATTCGCCGCGTGGCATGCTTTTGATCGAGCGCGAGACATATCTGCCTGGCGATACGGTCGAAGTGAAAGCCCGTTTGAACAATGCGGAGATGGAACCGCTTTCCGCCAATGAAGTCCGGATGGACATGACGTTGCCGGATGGCTCGAAGCAACAGATCTTGTTGAAGCCCACTGGTCAGCCAGGCGAGTTTATCGCTCGATTCCCGGTAAAGGTCGAAGGAAATTATCAACTTGCCGCGGTGATGCCCGACGACGAATCGATCCAGATCGAGCGCCGCTTCCAAGTCAAGATGCCCGACCGGGAGCGAGAAAACCCGGTCCGAAACGATGTCCTGTTGAACTACCTGGCCAACGCGACCCAAGGCCGATACTACCTTGGCACCTCGGCGGCGGCTGCCACGACCGGCCCGGATTCCTTGGTCAACCTGTTACCCAACCGAACCAAGACGATCGTGTTGACTTCGACGCCCGATTCCGACTGGAAGCAGCGATGGTTCATGTGGATGATGATCGTGCTCATCAGCCTGTTATCGGTCGAGTGGACCATCCGACGATTACTGAAATTGGCATAAGACGGACATCCTCAGCGATATCAGCAAGACAGAAAATCAAGAAGAAACAACACCTTACCAATAAATTTACGATGAACCAAAGTGTCCCACAACTTGAAACTCCTACTGAGGTTCGAGCGAAGCTCGACTCGCTCCGCTTGGCGATCCGGCGTTACGTCTGGTTTTATGGCATCGCGGCGTTGTTCTGTGCGATTGGTGCCGCGTTTTGGACATCGCTGGTTTTAGACTGGTTTTTTGAGCCGCCCGTCGCATTTCGGGCTGTGATGCAATTGACCGTTGCCGGTATCGTGCTGTGGCTCTTTTACATGATCGTGATTGATCGCTTGCGATACCCGATGACCGACGCCAGCATGGCGTTGCTCATGGAGCGGCAGTTCCCCGAGCTGAGCGATTCGCTCTTGACATCCATCGATCCGTATATGGATGACATCGACGACGAGGCCGGCCTTTCTGCTTTCCTTTATCAAGAGGCAGGTGCCCAAGCGGCCCAAAAAGTCGGCTCGCTAAACCTCGGGAATGTCTTCGACTACAAAGTCCTCCGCCGTAGCGTGTTGGGGGCAACTATCCTCTGGATTTTGATCGGGATCTTCGTGGTTCTGTTCCCCGGTGCGGCCAAGGTTTGGGCACAACGGGTTTTGTGCTACTCGACGGAACTCTGGCCCCGAAAAACGCATCTGGTGTTGGACGGTGCCGAAAATAACATGCTGAAGGTGGCGCACGGAGACGATCTGGCGATTACCGTCATGGCGGATATGAATAAAGTGGTTCCCAAGACGGTCCGCGTCGAGCGATATATGAAAAGTGGTCGCGAAGAAGAAAAGACGATGACCCGAGAGGGAGAAGCGATTCCCGGCCAAGACCCCTATCAACTTTTCTCGCACACGTTCCATGCGATCCGTGAAGACTTCGAGTTTTATATCGAAGGTGGCGATGCGGATCTCGGCCCGATCAAGGTCGTCGTGGTTGCCAGCCCGGCCGTCGAGTCGATGAAGCTGGAGTGCACGTATCCCGAATACATGGAGCGAAGCGGGCGAGAAATGCAGGTGATCGGTCCGATGTCGATTCCGCGGGGTACACAGATCACGGTCGTCGGCCGATCGGCCAAGCCGCTTACCGGCGTCGCGGTCGAGCAACTCGGTCTTGATCCCAAGGAACAAGAGAAACATCCGGTCTCGGTCACGCTCGATCCGAAGGATCCCCATAGCTTTACATGTCAATTCGAGCAGTTGATGGACAGCAAGAGCTATCGATTTACATTGACGGATACCGACGGTATCCGAGGACGTAATCCGTATATATTGAATCTCATGGCGACCGATGACGAAGCACCCGTACTGCCCGATGATTTGTACGGAATCGGAATGTTCATTACGCCGAACGCCTATCTTCCGATAGTTGGTCGTGCGACCGATGATTTCGGGATCGCCAAGATCTGGTACGATTACACGATCAATCCAGAAAAGAAGGGCGAAGAGAGTAGCGCTGGTCCAGGGAACGAAGAAGAGGGCAAAACAGCATCCCAAGGCCCGCAAGCGCCCGAACTTCACGGTGTTAAAGAGATCGTTCAATTCGAGAAGCCTCATCCGGTTGAATATGATCTTAATGCGAAGTTGGATCTCAAGGAAGGCGATCTTAAGGTGAATGGCCAAGTGGTTCCCCTGGAGCCGGGCCAAAAGATAACGGTCACCGTTTCGGCCATCGACCTTTGCTCGTTCGATGGTGCGAACGTCGGTTCTAGCCGTCGTTGTGCTTTGGAGATCGTGACGCATAATGACCTGGAGATTTACCTCATGGCTCGTGAGTTGGTCATGCGGCAACGTTTCGAGGCGATTATGAGCGAAGTCAAAGATACCCAAAAAATCATGAAGGAGCTTGATTTTACGGTTGCCAAAGACGAAAACGCGCGTCTCCAGGACGATTTGGGTATCCGGCGGGCGATGGAAAATTGTCGCAAGAACGCCGAGGAAACCAAAGCGGTCGCGGACGTTTTCGAGAATATCCGGCTCCAGAAGGTTCACAACCGAATTGCTAAGGGAGATGATAATCAACGTCTTGCCGAACTGGTGATCGTTCCCTTGGAAAAGATGGTCGACCAGACTTTCCCGGACATCGAGCAAGACGTGGAACAGATCTTGACACATCTTTCGGATCCGGCCGTTGCGGAGTCACAACGTCAGAAGGCCTTGGACAAGTTGGGAGACTTGTTGGATGCCATGAATTTGGCTTTGAAGAATATGCTTCAGTTAGAAGACAAAAATAAACTTATCAAAATGCTCATCGATATTCGGGACGATCAAAAAGGAATGGAGTCGAGAATTCGGAAGTTACAAAAGAAAATGTTGCAAAATTTATTGGAGGATTAACCAATGAGTGCAAACAGAAGTCAACCGAAATCGAGAAATGCGATTGTCAAAGTGTGGCAATCGGCCATCACGCCCCGAAGCATGACCGCATTGGCCCTGCTTCTGATCGGAGTGGTTCTGTGTGGAGTATTTTCAGCTCCTTGTTTTGCACAAGGAGCAACGGACGAAGGGGCTACCGAAGAATTTTCCGAAGAGGATGTACTCAAAGCCCAACAGCAAATCATTCAGAAATTCCGACAGTTTGAGAATACCTTGCTGCATATGGCTCGGTTGAGCGAATCGACCAATCCGCGTCAAGCTGCCTTTCTGCGCAAAGTAATCGCCGAAAGCAAAGAACGGTTGCTCAACAACCGATTCGACGAGATCGCCGAGTTGCTCAAGAACAAGAAATATTCTCAGGCCATGAAGGCCAATGAGGAAATTTATAGTGATTTGATCGCGCTGATAAACCTTCTTCAAGCCGACATCGATCTCGACAATATCCGAAAAGAGAAAGAACGTATCGGAAGATATCTGGCCCGAATCAAAAAGCTGACTATTGAACAAAGAAACCTTCGCATGCAAACCCAAGGGAACCCGAACCTCGAAGGGCTCGCTCCCAAGCAAGGAAACCTGGCCGAGAAGACCGGCGGGTTGAAAAACGACATGGAAGGCCAGCAGGGTCAGCAAGGCCAGCAGGGTCAGCAAGGTCAGCAGGGTCAGCAGGGTCAGCAAGGCCAGCAGGGCCAGCAAGGACAGCAAGGTCAGCAAGGTCAGCAAGGTCAGCAAGGTCAGCAAGGACAACAAGGTCAGCAGGGACAGCAAGGCCAACAGGGTCAACAAGGACAGCAGGGCCAACAAGGCCAGCAAGGACAACAAGGCCAGCAAGATCAGCAAAGTCTCCATTCGACCAAGTCGGTTGAAGATCGGCTTAAGGAGGCCCAGGACCGCATGAAAGAGGCTGAGGATGCCTTGAAGAAGGCCCAGGAAGAAGGCGCATCGCAAAAACAGAAAGATGCCCAGCGCGAATTGGAAGCGGCCCAAAAAGAGCTTGAAGAGATTCTGAAACAGCTTCGTAGAGAAGAAAAGAAGCGAACCCTCGAAGCGCTCGAAGCGCGGATCAAGCGGATGCTGAAGCTGCAAAAGAATGTCTATGAGAGAACGCAAAAACTCGATGCGGTCCCGAAGGAAAAGCGAGATTCGCAACATGGGAAGGACGCCGGGCGTCTTAGCACCCGCGAATCGAATATCGTCATCGAGGCTGACAAGACCATGTTGCTGTTCAAAGAGGACGGTACCGTGATCGCGATGCCGGAGGCTCTTTCGCAAGCGAAGCAAGATATGCTGCAAGTTGTCCAGCGACTCAAAGCGGCCAGGGTCGGAAAGATTACGATCGGTATCGAGAAGGATATTATAGACGCCTTGAAAGAGATGCTCGAAGCGGTCCAAAAAGAAATGGAAAAGATGGAAGAGGAAGAGCAGCAACAGCAGCAACAGCAGCAGCAACAAGGTGGCGACCAGCCGTTGGTCGATCAGCTTGCCGAGCTGAAGATGATCCGCTCGATGGAAGAGGCTGTCAAGCGTCGTACCGAACGGCTCGACTTGCTAAGCGGTGACGAGGATGTCGACGAGGCAGATTTGGCCAATCAGCATAGTGAACTGGCCCGTCGTCAGGAACGTATTTACGAAATCACTCGAGATATTGCATCAGGGAAGAACAAGTAAGCGGAGAGCGACTTGCCGTTGCTTTTTCG
This sequence comes from Planctomycetia bacterium, assembly GCA_050123355.1. Taxonomy (GTDB): domain Bacteria; phylum Planctomycetota; class Planctomycetia; order Pirellulales; family Thermoguttaceae; genus JASFHG01. The sequence goes on along the minus strand of JASFHG010000043.1, from coordinate 838 downwards.
CACCTATAACTACTTCCAGAATTGCAAGGAGAGTAAAAATGAAAAAATATCATATCCTTATGCTGTCGTGTATCGCGATTTTTGTCATGGGTTCTTTCGTTCCGGCTTTGGGTGATCCGATGGGAGATTGGCTCGGTCGTGCTAAGGTTGATGCAAAAGTTCGAGCCGATTTGACTAATGCGTGGAACGATACGGCTTCTTCTACTTCGCTGGAACGACTTGACCAGTTTGGCCAGATCGCTGCGAAAGCGGACGGCCGCATCCGCTACTTCGCCGGCTTAAAGTTGGAGGAGTGGCCCAATGTCGACATGACGAAGGTAGATGCCGATATCGACAGCTATCCTGCCGGAATGGTAGATAACCTGCGTCTTTGGTTTGCCCGTCAGTTGGCCCTTGCTTCGCTTTATGACGAAGCCGAAGTTCAGCTGGGCAAGATCAACGAAGACGCCGTGTTTGACAAGATGTCGCTCCACTTCTATCGTGCGGTTACTGCCTATCGCAAGATGGACAAGGCGGCCACCGCGAAGCATGTCAAAGCGCTTTACGATTACGAAAAAGAGAACGGGCAAACGCTGCCCGAACGTTATAAAGTGGTTGCCCGCCTGATGGCCGAGGACATTACCGGCGTGAAGGACGGCTCGCTTGACCATATCGCGCGCCAGATGGAAGACATCGAACGTCGCCTCGATCTGGGTCGCTCGGGCAAGAAAGTCCAGAACAAAGAGGACGATGTTCTCAAGGCCCTCGATAAAATCATTGAAGAGATCGAGAAGCAACAGCAGAAGCAAAAAGGTCAAGATTCTACTCAGTCGACGAAACCGGCCGAAGATTCGCAAAA
>JASFHG010000042.1:0-12655 GCA_050123355.1 Planctomycetia bacterium | reverse complement strand
GAACACTCAACTGTCAAAAAGTTTTGGTGGGCAAAAAGACGTGCCCGAGTGTTGTTTTGGAGCCGGTTTGTCAGAAAACTGGTGTCGCTCTCTCTTAAGCTTGTTCAAATAACTAAAACGCAATCCTTTGGTTTAAGGGCTCAAAAGCGGAGGTCCGTTTTCGAGCGAGGGCGTTTTCGTCATCGTCCACCAGACTCGGCCCAACTGTCTTATCGACGCGTCGGCGTATCTTTTGGAATGAATTTGAAAATCGCCCGTTGTAACGAAACTTGCTGGTTAAAGACCTGTATGATTTGTACCGGTCTCGGACAGCTTGCAGGCGTTGCCGTTAGTAACTCATGTGGCTTCAATGCCACGCACACGTTTTACGAAGTCACCGCACTATGGTTGAGTTAGGTATACTTTAACGCTGCCACTAAGTATACCTACGAGCCGACCGCTCCGATGGTTCGGACAATCGGCAAAATTCTCAAAACACCTCCCACCCGAGGGAGGTAAGTGCCTACTACAGCTTCTGTATTGTACCAGAAATCGAAAATACCGCCAACAACGGTTTTCCGGGGGGAAACGGGGTGAAATGACCCCTCGATCCACGTTTTCCCCCTTCCAAAGCCGGTTCTCTGCGTAGCAGCAGCGCCGGATCCCCGCATCCATCTGCAGGAACTGTAAGGTGCGTCGAGACGCACCAAGCGTCGCCGCTAACTTTTTACTTCAACCGCTTTTTGCTTCCGATATCGGTGGAGAACCGGTTTGGAGACCGAAGCTTTGGGTATGTTTTGCTCTTCTTGAGCAGGGCCGAAGAGTCGTTCTTCGCAGGCGCGGAGGATCATGGCGAGCATCGCTTCGTAGGACCGGCCTTTGAGCTTTGCCATCTTCGCGAGGTGGCCGTCCCAGCACCAGCCGGGGTTCGGGTTGACTTCCAAGAGGCGAGGGGTGCCGTTGGCGTCCATCCGCCAGTCGAAGCGGGCGTAGTCGCGGCACTCGAGCCGCTCGAAGAGGCTCAGGCAGCTTGCCGAGAGGAAGTTGGCGACCTCTTCGGAGATGTCGGCCCGAATCGATCGCAAGTTCCAATACGGCGAGGTCGGATCCCACTTCGCTTCATAGCCGCAGATCCTCGGCAGGTCGTCCGGCAGGACGGAGTAGTCCTCCTCGATGATCGGCAGGACCTTGTACGAGAGGGACGGGTTGCCGATGATCCCGACACTGATGTCTTTTCCTTCGAGGTATGCTTCGACGAGGATCGGCTTATTGTAACCGAACCGGTCGCGGACTTGCATGATCGCTTCTTCCAACGCCTGGAGGTTGTAGCAGACGCTGTTCTGGGTGATGCCGAAGCTCGAGTCGCCCGCGTTCGGCTTGACGATCACGGGGAAGGTAAGCGGGAAGTCGATGAACGCGATGTCGGCCGGCTTGATCATGTAGGCGGCCGGGACCGGGATGTCCATTTCCTTCGCGATCCCGCGGACGAGCGACTTGTCGTAACAATGGGCCAGGCACTGCGGCGTTCCGCCCGAGTAGGGGATGCCGAGCATTTCGAGGATTGCCGGGACGTGCAGTTCCTTGGTCGCTTCGTTGTTGAACCCCTCGTCGCACAGGTTGAACACATAGTCGTATTTTTCCCGGTTTTTCACCAGCTTCGTGATCAGTGTGTCATGTTCGTTGTAGATAGTGAACTGATAGTCGGGTAGCGAATCGAGTGCCTTCTTCAGTGTGTTGATCGTGTGGAAATCGTCGTCGTCGAAGTTGCCGTTTGGCTTGACGACGTCTGTTTTGTTCGGGTCGCCCATCAGGACCATGACCTGGCGTTTTGTTTTGGCCGGTTTTCTGACTCTTGCCCATTCTTTTTCGATCGTGGCCGTGACGATGATCCGCTCGGCCATCATGCCGAGGTCCTGGTTCCGCTTCGATTCGGAGCAGATATTGTCGCGGCGCATGAAGTCGACGAAGCCCGACTCGGTCAAGAGCTGTCGGAGGTCCTCTTCGGTATAGAGCCGCTCGGCGTAGAACTGGTCGGCGATGACCCCTTTCGACGTATGGGTGATCACTTCCCGCGAGACGAGCCGCGTCCTGTCTTCCGAGAGGGACCGTTCTCGGCAGACGAAGTAGCTCTTGTCGATCCACTCCCAGCTCCGGGGCTCGAACCGCTCTCGCATTTTGTCCCCGTCGGTGATGTCGATCAGCAGTTTCCCGCCCGGCTTGAGGATCCGGCGGACCTCCTTGAGGACGTTCAGGTCGTCGCGGGTCGACTCGAAGTAGCCGTAGCTGTTGCCGGCGATGAAGACGGCGTCGAACGAGTCGACGGCGAAGGGGGTCTTGCGGGCGTCTCCCTCTTTGAACGTGACTTTTGCTCCTCCCTGGCGATTCAGCTTCCTCGCCCGGGTGATCAAGTAGTGAGATCGGTCCAAGCCCGAGACGTTGTCGAAGCCGCGTCGCGAAAGCTCCAGGGCGTGCCGCCCCTGGCCGCAGCAGAGGTCGAGGACCGCGTCGCCGGGCACCAGGTCGAGCGTCTCGATGAACAGGTCGACTTCGTTTTTCGTGATGTCCTGATCCTCGACGACGTCCCCGTCGGTGCGTAGATAGTTGGCGTTGAAAAGGTTACGCCACCAGTCGGCCTTGACGTAGCTTTCCAGATTCTCGACAGGTCCCAGAACTTCGATCAGACGGTTGTTATTTTTACGGGATTTGGTTTTGGCCATGGTAAGTGCCTCTGTACAGATGGATGATTTTACGGATGGGTAGCGACGAAGAATGCTTGTGAACGATACTAAAATCCAAGAAAAAACCGCGTTAGAATACGGCTTTGGCGGTTGCTAGCACAGGAAGGGAGGCTTCGTGTTTCCCTAGAAGGGAGGACCGTAAGTCGGGGCCCCAGGCTCACTATATGGCCGTCAAAAGCAGCTACAATGTAACTCGATTTTCCAATCGTGCAAGAGGGATCCGGCACTTGAGAGAAAATTTTTTGGAAGAAGGGGAAAATGCCGCTTCCCTTAGCCGCCGAGCCTAGCGCCCCGATTTTTGAGCCAGTTTCCCAAATCGGTCCCGGAGGGACCATAGCGCGTAGCCGGGGGCGTCAGCCCCCGGAACCGGAGTCCTCCCCCAAAAATGACAGCCCCGGAGGGGCGACAGCGAAAAGCAATTGGATCCCGCTGTCGTCCCTCCGGGGCTTACATTATTAGTTTACGCGTCCTTTTTCCGGGGGTTGCACCCCCGGCTACGCGCTGACGCTCCTTCGGAGCTTATGATTACCAGAGATATTCTTCTTTATATTCGACGGCATGTTTTTTCAGTAAGGCGATAAACTCGCTTTTGAAATCGTTTTTCTTGTGATGTTCTTTTTGAGAGCGGATATAGGCCACGACTCGGTCGGCCTGCGATTCGCTCACGGTGAAGGCCGAGTATCCTTCTTGCCATCCGAATTTTCGAAGCTTCAATTTTTCTTCGTTTACCCATTTGGAAGAAAAGGCCTTGATGGTTCTGACCAGATTGGCGAGTAGGTGTGTCGGTTTCAATTGGACGAGGATATGAAGATGATCTTCCGTGCCGCCGATTTCGATCAAGACTCCGTCTTCATTGCGCAGGATTCCGCCGATGTATTGGTAGAGTTCTTCTTCCCATTTGGCGGATATGAACGGGATGCGATTTTTGGTGCTGAAAACCAAGTGAAAAAGCAATTTGGAGTAGGTGCCTGCCATGAGAGGTGCTCCGAAAATGATTGAATTTGTTGAAAATAGTTATATCAGCATGCAGTCGATTTTCAGCCCCGTGAGGGGCGTCAGCGCGTAGCCGGGGGCGTCAGCCCCCGGTTTACAGGTTGCAAAATATTTTTAAAGCCCCGGAGGGGCGACAGCGGGCCAGAATTGTTTTTCGCTGTCGCCCCTCCGGGGCTTATGTTATTCATTTATATGCCTTTTTGTCCGGGGGTTGCCACCCCCGGCTACGCGCTGGCGCTCCTTCGGAGCTTGTGATAGAACTTACTTTAACCGCTTTTTCGCTTCCGGCACCAGCGGGCTGCCGGGGTGGGTGTCGATGAGCTCGCGGAGTAACGCGGTGGCGCGGTCGGGGTGGCCGAGGCGCTGCTGGGCTTCGGAGGCGAGGAGGAGGAGCTGGTCGAGGTAAGGGGAGTCGCTGTTGACCGTCGAGAGTTGGTCGCACTGGCCGACCACTTGCTCGAACCGGCCGCGGGCAAAGAGCAGCCGGGCGTAGAGGAGCGTATAGTAGCCGTCGAGCTTTTCGTCGGGGAAGGTTTCACACCAGGTGGCGATCTCGCGAGCGGCACGGTCGAGTTGACGGTCCTTGAGGAACTGCTCGGTCGAACGACTGAACGCGCCGCGTCGGGCCGTGGTTTTGACCTGCGTGAACTGGTTGCCGTGGAGGATCGTGCCTGCGGCTTGATAAGCAGTGGCAGCCATCGGGCCTTTGCCTTGCGAGGCTGCATAATCGCCCAGGACACGGAAGAACTGGGCCGCCAGATCGCCCGATTTGGCAGGGAAGGGGGGGCTTTTCGCTTTATCCGCCGCCTGAACTTGGTCGAGAAGGTCTTTCATGCCGAGGTCGGCGGCGGCCGCGGTGAGCATTGTAAGAGCGGTCTTGTTATCGCCCAGCTCGTTGATCGCGATGTCGGCCGCACGGATCGCGCACTCGGTACGCGGGTTACGGGTCTTGATCTTCTGAGGTCGGCTTGCCAGACGATAGATCGCCAGCGCGCGGCCCGAGTCGCCCAGATCGAAGCGAGCGATCGAGCCGGTCAGCAGGGCCAGTTCATAGTTCGCTTGATCATCCGGCTCGGTCGACGCCTTTAAATTCACTCGTCCCACCTCGACCGCCTTTTGAAGCCACTGTTGTTTTGTGATCTTGGGCTTCTTTTGATTGTCTTCTGTCTTCTGTCCTCTGTCCTCTATCCTCTTACTCATGAACTGATAAGCCAGCGCCAGTTGCCGGGCCGAACTCGGGTCGAGGGTCGCCGGATCGTATTGGGTGAGGACCGGCAGATAGTCTTCCAGCTCGTGGGCCTTTTGTTTCGTGTTACGGTCGCGGTAGGGGCGGTCGATTTGGATCCGGTTGGTCATCGTCACGTTTCGCGAGCCTCGCTTGACGCTCAGCGAGACCGTGTAAAGGCCCGGCTTGAGGAAGACGTGACTGGGGTTGGCCTCGGTGCTCGTTTGACCGTCGCCAAAATCCCACCGAACCCCCTTGGCACCCATCGTCACGGCCGGGAGCGAGCGGTTTCGAAAGCTGACACCGATCAATGGCTTGGAATTTCCGGGCAAGGGGACGTCGCCGAGCGCTCGATACTCGAAGTCCGGCACGAGCCGTTGCAGCCGCATCGTCACCGGCCCGGGCTCCACGCGGAGGATCAAGTTGCTGCGAAATGCTTCCGGCGGGAGCGAGGCAGGGCGATTTTTTTTGTCGTAAGGACCACGAGCCCAGGCGACGGCCATCATCGCCTGGTTGCCGGTCGCCGCATGGTAGTACTCGAAGTCATACGACCCGGCCTCTTCAAAACGGGCGGCGCCCTTTCGGTCTCGTCGTGCACGACGCATGGGCCGGTGCCGCCCGGGGGCCGAGACGACTTCCTTGCCGTTGATCACCAAGAAACTGGCGTCCTGGCTGGAGGTCCAGAAGACGTACTCGCCCGGCTCTTTGATGTGGAGCTTACCGGAGTAGCGGCTCAAGAACGGACGGATTTGCACGTCGGTCGGGTTGCACGAGTGGAAGACGCTCGGCACATAGTCGGCACCGATCGGCACCGCCGCGTTGAACGCGTCGCGGACCGAGTCGAGTTGCCGCAGGTTGCAATGTTTATACTCGCGCGACTCGAAGAGCAGCCCGGTCTCGTTCGACCATTTCGGCAACAGGGTAGGGGAGGGGGGCTCGCCGCCGTAGTAGAGTTCATAGTGGGTTTGACGCGGGATGGGCTCAAACGCGATCCGGCAGAAGTCGCCCGGCCCGAGTTGCAGCAGCCGCATCGGAGCGACAGTGCCGGTCTTCGTGACGACCACGATGTTGACGCTCGTCGGGTCGCCGGGCTTGGCCTGCTTCACCAGCCCGTGGTGAAGGAACTCGACGACGGCGACCGGTTTGGGCGATTGGTCCTTGGTGCTTTGAGGGACCTGGACCGTGCGCATCGCCTCGAACTCGGTCCCCAGCCGGCGATAGCCTTCCGCCCCGGCGGTGGGGACCGCCAGTAGCAGGACAAGCAGGAACGGGAGTGGTTTGGAGGCGGAACGCATGGTGATTTTCAAATTTGGAACTACTGAAATTACCCGAAATAGGGACTCCCGTCCCAATTTCGGCTTGGGAAGTAAATCCTAAAAAAACTTGAATGTGGTATACTTTTATATTCTAATAAGAAGTGAGTGTAAATTCACTGCCTATATTTATTGATCCCGATGTATTTAGTGAATCCTTACGCGACCGCAAACGCGGCTGTTCCAGCCGGGTTTGCTGGATTTTTGGGTCGCAGAACCTTTTATTAACGATGCAGACCTCATAAAGGATCGTCCCATGAGCGAATCTACCCCGGACCCTTCCCCCCAAATGAGCCCCGAAGATACGGTTTCGAAGGTCACGTTGGCCCGAAAGCTGGTCCTTTCCGAGGTGCATAAGGTGATCATCGGCCAAGACGAGATGATCGAACAGATGATGATCTGTCTCTTCTCGCGGGGGCACTGCCTGACGATCGGGGTCCCCGGCCTGGCGAAGACGCTGACCGTCTCGACGTTGGCGAAGGCGCTGAACATGAAGTTCGCCCGAATCCAGTTCACGCCGGACTTGATGCCGAGCGACATTACGGGCACGGAGATCATCGACCAGGACCCGGCCGGGAAGCGGTCGTTCCGATTCGTGCATGGTCCGATCTTTGCCAACATGGTTCTTGCCGACGAGATCAACCGAACGCCGCCGAAGACCCAATCGGCGCTGCTCCAGGCGATGCAGGAGTACGAGGTGACGGTCGCCGGCGAGACGTATCGGCTGGACCCGCCGTTTTTCGTGATGGCGACCCAAAACCCGATCGAGCAGGAGGGGACCTATCCTTTGCCCGAGGCGCAGCTCGACCGGTTCATGCTCTCGATCAATATCGGCTACCCCAGTCGCGAGGAAGAGCGGCAGATTGTCCAAGCGACGACGAAGAGCGAGAAGGTCGACATTCAATCGACGCTGACGAACCGCGACATCCTTTGGATTCAAACCATGGTCCGCCAAGTTCCGGCCACGCAGCACATGATCGACTACGCGGTCGACCTGGCTCGTGCAACTCGGCCCAACGAACCGGACAGTCTCGACTTTATTCAGAACTGGCTTGCGTGGGGAGCCGGCCCACGTGCGGCGCAGAACATCATCCTCGGCGCGAAGGCTCGGGCGATCATGTACGGCCGCTTCGCCGTCACGGCCGAGGACATCCGCAAAATGGCCTATCCGGTTTTGCGTCACAGAATCTTCACGAATTTCAATGCCGACGCAGAGGGGGTCGGCGTCGATCAGGTGATCGAGCGAATCCTCCAAACGGTCCCCGAGCCGGACTACGGCGAGAAGTAGAGGATATTCCATCGTTCTGAATTTGGTGGAAACGGTTATACGCCATTGAGAACCAAACTTCTTTTGATTACTTGACTTCGGGAGTTGTGGAACGATCAAATCGGGGACGGGGGCTTTGTGCGTTCGTGGCATTTCTCGCTCTGATTTAGAAGTAGCAACGCTCTGTTCCCGTGGCTATAATAAAAGACAGGGGCGTTGTTTCTTTTCTCAAAAAACTGGTCGATAAACAGGAGGATGGAGCGATGATTATTCACGTTGACATGGATGCATTCTATACGTCCGTCGAACAGCTCGATCATCCGGAGCTGCGAGGGAAACCGGTTATTGTCGGCGGCGATGCAAAAGAGCGAGGGGTGGTTTCCACGGCGAGTTACGAGGCACGAAAGTTTGGCGTCCATAGCGCGATGCCGACCGCAACGGCCCGACGGCTTTGTCCCGACGGGATTTTTCTGCCGGTGCGAATGGGACGATACGAAGCGATTTCCGAACGAATCCACGAGATCTTCCATCGCTACACACCGATCATCGAGCCGATCTCATTGGACGAGGCGTTTCTCGATGCACAAGGAAGCGAAAAACTTTTCGGTCCGAGCGAGCAGATCGCGAAACAAATCAAGGAAGATATTCGCGATGAACTCGGTTTGGTGGCTTCGGCCGGCGTGGCACCGAACAAGTTTTTGGCGAAGGTCGCTTCAGCCTGGTGCAAGCCGGACGGCCTGAAGGTAATTCACGAAGAGGAAGTCCGTGCGTTTCTCGATCCGTTGCCCGTGTCCGAGATTTGGGGTGTCGGCCAGGCGACGATGAGGATTTTTAACCGTTTGGGTGTCTCGACGATCCGTCACCTTCGTCACCTTTCGATCGAGACGCTGTGTGCGAATTTCGGAACGGCCACCGCCGAGCATCTTTGGCATCTTGCGCGTGGTGAAGATGGTCGTAATGTCGTGCCCGACGTGTTGGCCAAGTCGATCTCGCACGAACGGACCTTTGTCGAGGATATTTGCGATTGTGACATACTGACCGCGACCCTTTTGGATTTGACCGATCTGGTGGTAAGACGCTTGCGTCGAAGTCGACTTTTTGCGGGCAGCGTTCATCTGAAGGTTCGCTTTTCCGACTTCCAGACGATCACGCGATCTCAGACGCTCGGCTCGTCGACCCACGTTACCGACGATTTGGTTCGTGTCGCGGTGGAGATGCTTCACACACGACTCCCGTCGAGTCATCCGCCGATCCGGCTGCTCGGCATGGGCGTCGGCACTCTTACGACGGAAGAGGCCTTGCAACCGTTTTTGTTCGACATCCACGACCGCGATCGTCAAACGAGGCTGGACGAAGCGACCGACACGATCCGCGACCGGTTTGGACACACGTCGCTGAAACGGGGCACTTCACTGAAACAGTAAACGGCGGAATATCGGAGCTTGAAAGTGCTGACGGTAGCAATGCGTTCTGTCACGCCGTAACCGGTTTCTATTCTTGGCAGCGTTTTTTCTCGCTTTTTGCGGTCTCAATTACTGTAATGCTTGTTATTTGCCGGTTCTGTTCCGGTGAATCTTTTCTCACACGGCCGTGCCGGTCTAGGCAGTGAATCGATAAAGCGATAGAATGCAATATTCGTGGATGTTTGTGTAAGTTCATCCCTTATTGACCTTTGCATATTTAATGAACCTTGCCAATGCCAAGAACTTGGCAAAGTCCGGCTGGAACAGTCGCACTTTGCGGTCGCAAAAGGATCATTGGAAATGCAACTATCAATAAATTTAGTGGCGATCTGTTCATATAGAGAAGAAAATGGTTCTGAAATCTTTAGATGCGTTTGTAGAGCTCGCTTTGCAAAAAGGGAAAAAAGTGATCGCCGTGGCGGCGGCCGGGGATCTGCCGGTTTTGGAGTCGGTGGCCGAAGCGAAGAAACAGAACTTCTGTTCGTCGATCTTGGTAGGGGACGAAGAAAAGATCCGAGCGATTGCCTCACAGATCGGGTTTGATTTGAGCGAGATCGAGGTGATCCACGAGCCCTCTCCGGAGAAGGCGTGCAAGGTGGCGGTCCAACTGGTCCGTGAGGGGAAGGCCCAGCTTTTGATGAAAGGGCAGGTCTCGACCGCCGGCTTTTTGCGAGCGGTTTTGGATAAAGAGGTCGGGCTGCGGACCGGGTCGCTGTTGAGCCATGTCGGTTTCTTCGAGTCGCGAGTCTATCCGAAACTGATCGCCGTGACCGATGCGGCCCAAAATATCAACCCGACGCTGGACATGAAGGTCTCGATCATCAAGAACACGATCGAGCTATACCATCGACTTGGCGTCGAGCGGCCGAAAATCGCCCTGATCGCGGCGATCGAGGACGTGAACTCGAAGATGCCCGCCACGGTCGACGCGGCCGCCCTGACGATGATGAACCTTCGCAACCAGATCACCGGTTGTGCGATCGACGGTCCGCTCGGGCTGGATAACGCGATCTCGAAGGAAGCGGCCGAGCACAAGGGGGTTACGAGCGAGGTCGCCGGCGATGTCGACTTGCTCTTCTTCCCGAATATCGAAGTCGCCAACGCGGTTTATAAAAGTATCACCTATTTCGGAGAGACCGTGGTAGCCGGGACGCTCCTCGGTGCCCAGGTGCCGATCGTCTTGACGTCCCGCTCCGATTCGGAGCGAAGTAAATTGATGTCGATCGCGCTGGCCGTCGCCGCTTGTGAGTAAGTGAAAAAAGAAACAGAAAAAAATAACCACAAATTTCACGAAAATATAAAGAAGAATTTTTTACAGGGAGGACACCGCAGAGCACAGAGGAACGAAAATACTTCTCTGTGCTCTGCGGTGTCCTCCCTGTAAAATTAGTGCTCTTTGTGTTTTGGGAATCACGGAAATTCAATAAGAGGTGAAGGAACTCTTCATGAAAATCTTGGCAATCAACCCCGGTTCCACCACGACGAAAATCGCTATCTTTGAAGACTGTACGGAACAGTTCAGCCAGACGATCGATCATGAGGTCGAAAAACTGGCCGAGTTTTCGTCGATTCTCGATCAACAAGATTTTCGCCGCCAAGTGATCTTCGAGACGTTGCAAACGCAAGGGTACGCCTTGGAGGATTTCGATGTTTTCGTCGGGCGGGGAGGGCTGGTCCGGCCGATTTCGGGCGGGGTCTATCGGGTCAACGAAGCGATGCTCGCGGATCTGCGCCACAGCACGCTGGGTGAGCATGCATCGAATCTCGGGGGGATTATCGCCGATGATTTTGCGAGGGCCGTCGGCGAGGCAACGCCCGGGATAGAGGTGCCCGCTTATATCGTCAATCCGGTCGTGGTCGACGAGCTGGAGGATCTGGCCCGTTATTCCGGCATGCCCGAACTTCCCCGGATGAGTATCTTCCACGCCCTGAACCACAAGTCGATTGCCCAGCACTATGCCCGTCAGCTCGAAAAACCGTATGAAGAGCTGAACTTGATTGTCGCGCACCTCGGCGGCGGTATCACGGTCGGTGCCCATCGGCAGGGCAGGGTGGTCGACGTGAACGATGCCTTGTTGGGAGACGGTCCGTTTTCGCCCGAACGGGCAGGCGAGCTTCCGTCGGGTCAACTGGCGAAACTCTGCTACTCGGGTAAGTACGATTATCCCCAGCTTAAGAAGCTACTCATCGGCAAAGGGGGATTGGTCGCCTACCTCGGCACCAATAGCGCGCGAGAAGTTGAGGAGCGGATCGAAAAGGGGGACGCCGAGAGCCGTATGTGTTACGAGGCGATGGCCTATCAGGTGGCCAAGGAGATCGGCGCGACCGCCGCCGTGCTCAAAGGCCAGGTCGACGCGATCCTGCTGACCGGTGGGCTGGCAAACTCCGAGATGCTTTGCGGCTGGATCGTCGAACGGGTCGAGTTCATCGCCCCGGTCAAAATCTTCCCCGGCGAACACGAGATGGAAGCCCTGGCCGAAGGTGCCTACTATGCCACCGTCGGCCAGATGCCGGTCAAGGAATATACGCCGTAGAGTGGGGCAACAAATAGAACTACATCGTCAAGCCGGAATTGGGCCGCGAAGCGTGCCCTATTCCGGATAGGGCTCAAAACTCTAATCGTGAGTTACTTGTCGTCTAAATCAAGCTCCTTATCACCGACGGCCGCTTCTGCTCGAAATGTGAAAATCTTGTCGATCGTAAAGCCCGACTGTTGATAGTACTGCTCGATGCCGAGCATTCCCGGGGCGGGCAGCAGCATGTAGTCATAGCTATCGGTCCCTTTTGAAAAGATCGAGTTGAACTTCCAGAACGTCATCCGGTAGAAGTGCTGATTTTCATCATCCTTATCCTGATGTTTCTTTGCTTCCCCGTCTTCATTCGCCCATATATTGAAGGTTCCTTTGATCTTCTGCTCCTTGGGTGGTTGTTTTGACTTGGCGGCCAGGCAGGGAACGCTCAGGACCAGCACCAGAAGGATCGGAAGGTATGATTTCATGGCATTTTCCTCGAAAGTCATGGTTGTGTAAGCAGATAGGTTTTCCGCTAATATAAATTCTGTTTGAAGTTAGAACAAGCAGGGCAGGGGGGGTACGTGGAGCAGAACAGTATGGTACGCGGATTTTTTTGAATTTCATGCAATTAACCCCTCGATTTTCTTGCCAAAAAATTTGACGACCGTTTATACTGTAGTCTGGTATTATCGAATTGAACCTTTTCGCGTTGCATTGCGTAAGTGACGGAATAATGGGTGGTCCCTCTTTCGGATCCCTGAGCACGAAAAGCGACAAGCTTTGTCGGCTAAGGGCGATCCTCTAACCTCTTTTTCGCTTCAAGGAGATATCTTATGAAGGGCTTTTGTTTTGCTTTATCACTTTTTATCGTGATGTTGATGCCGTTTTGTGTACAGGCGTCCGAGTGGTGGGATCGTCCGATCATCATCGATCATAATGACACCAATATCACGGCCCTGAACGAGTATCAAATCAATTTGGCCAAGAATACGCTGCACATCGCTTATGGCCACACCTCGCACGGGAGTCAAGTCACTGACGGATTGAGTGGCCTGGTCAACTTTGCCAATGAAGGCGGAAAAGGGCTCTCACTGCCGGAGGACATTTTTGCTTGGAACAACGGTGGAACCGGTGGGGCGCTCGACCTGCACGACTACGCGATGG
>JASFHG010000041.1:0-12807 GCA_050123355.1 Planctomycetia bacterium | reverse complement strand
CTTTGCACTTTGTCGAACCGAGAACGGCTGTCCACCCTGTTCACCCTTCCAGGCTCCCATGGTGTACAAACGCTCCCATAATCTCTGCTTCCACGCCGGACTCGGATACGCGCCCGACTCGCAGACAGCCTCGCGTCAGGCCCAAGCCCGATCCACTCAGCTCGCGTTTTAATATAACCGACATGATGATAATTTTCTACCCCCGTTTTTGACCACCCCCTTTTGGTAGGTGCTACCGCACCATTTGAGAAACCGCTCCCGTTGGTCGCTGACGCGGGCGCAAGATGTTTCCGTTCCACTTGTGGTCGATGGCAGTCCTTCCTGGTTATTTACCATTCGTTGATCGCTAATGCGGATGCAAGATTTTAGCCGTCGAGCTTGCTCGTCGCTTAGAAATAGTGCTAACGTTTTTCGTCCTTCAAATCGACGAGCAAGCTCGACGGCTAAAGTTTTGAAAAAACGTTTTTTAGAAAAGGTGCGTCTCGACGCACCCTACCATGTCACCATCAAAAAAATCGCCACAAACGCCTGCCATTGACCACACGTGGAACGGAAATATCTTGCGCCCGCGCCAGCGCCCAACGGAAGCGAGTTCTCAATTGGTGCGTTCAGCACCTATCAAAAAAGATTGTAGTTGGGGTAGCGGTCGACGAGGCGTTGGTAGAGGGCTTCGGCTTGGTGTTTTCGGCCGAGGCGGGAGTAGCAGAGGGCCGTGTAGTGGATCGCTTTGGCTCGGTGGGCGGGCGGGACGTCGTCGCCTTGCAGTTTGGTGAACTCGGCGGCGGCCGATTCGTAATCTTCTTGAACGAAGAAGGAGGAAGCGATTCCTTCCTTGGCGAGCAGTGCGATGCCCGTCTTTTGAGCAACCGGGGATCGGGCCGTCCGGTCGAACGCGATGCGGGCGGTCAGGTATTCGCCTTGCGCTAAGGCACATTGACCGATAAGGTAGTCAAATTCGTAGCGGTCGGCGAACGAAGGAAAGTCGGCAAGCCCTTTCTCGGCAGCTTGGCGGGCAGAGGAGAAGTCGTTCATTTGAGCAAGCGACTGAGCCGATCGCAAAGCAACCAGCGCGGCCCAGGGCGAAGCCGAGTCGGCGATCCGCTTGGCCAGGGCATCGAATCGATGTCGGGCGCTTCGATATTGGCCCGTGCGATAATCGGCTTCGGCGATCCAAAATCGGGCCGCCAAAGCAAGCTGGTCGGGGACCTGGTTTCCGTCCAACGCGAGAAGCTGCTCGGCAGCACCTCGGGCAGTGGCCCAATCGTTCTCGACGGCCGCCATGCGCCAGACCAACTCGAGCGAACGGGCCAGCAGCAGGGTGTCGCCGGCGACGAGCGATTTGCGAAGGTACTTGCGTGCGGCGGCGAAATCTTCGGCGTCGACTTCATAGCGGGCCAGTCGATAGGCGGCTCGGGTGGCTGAGGGGCTGTCGGAAAAATCGCGGAGCAATTCTTTCAGCAGAGCGACGGATCGGCTGCCCAATTTGGCGTGATTGGTATCTTCGAGTTTTTCTTCAACCATGGCCGCTTCGAAGAGGAGCGTCACGCGGTCGAGTGTCGTCTCTTTTTCGCGAGAGCGGACCAGCAGCTCGTCGTAGAGGGATCTTGCTTGGAGATATTGATGCCGCTGGGTATAGATCCGTGCGGCCGCCAAGCGAGCGACATCGGCCTTGGGCGAGCGAGGATATTTTCGAAAGAGGTCTTCGTACGCGATGATGGCCGGTTCGAGTTTACCGGACCGTTCAAAATATCGGGCCTTTTGCCACATTGCATCATCGCTCATCAGGCCATGCCCGACCACCTGTTCGATTTGGGAAGGTGACGCGGCCGGTGAAATCGAGCTTGACGAGGAAGCTTGGTTCGACGACGGAACCGGGGTAAGCGGAGCTTGCGATTCGGGCACCGATTTGAGGCGAACCGAATTCCAATTGTCCAGTTTTTGCAGTCCGTCCGGCTCTTGAATATGGCTTGGTTCGGAAAGAGCAGGGGAGTCTTGATCCGGTCGGCCCAGCTTGGCAAGCAGATTGCTCTGCAGGACGATCGCTTCGCGATAAACACGGCTCTTGGCGTCACGGCCTTCAAGAATCGGTTCGAGCATCTTGAGCGACTCTTCCCACTTCTCTTGCTTCGAACGGATGCGTGCCAGACCGAGCCGGCTGTCGCGGGCAAGTCGGCTTTGGGGATATTTTTCGAGCATCTTATTAAAGAGCCGCTCCGCTTCGGCCAAGTCGTTTTCGGTCAGGGCGATCTCGGCCAGGTAGGCGGTTGCGTATTCCAACAACGGGTCAGACGGATAGAGGGTCGCGAACCGTTCGATCCGATACTTGGCCTCTTCATAACGACGATCCAGCATGAGCGCTTCGGCAACACGGAAATGGGCCGCCCTGACTCGCTTTCCCTTGGGCCACTGACGGAGATAACCGTCGAACCGTTCCTTTGCTTCGTCCAGCTTCCCTTTCTGGAGAAGCGATTCTGCCCAGAAGAACAACGCGTCCTCCGCCTCGGGCGCAGTGGGGTCGCGATGATAAGCACGCTTGAACTGTTCGGCAGCGGTCGACCAATCTTGCGTATCGAACGCGGCGATTGCTTTACGATAGAGTGGCTCCTTTGACTCCTCTGCCGGAAGAATTTGACAGAGAGCACAAAAAATCAACGCGACAAGCGGGACTCGCATTTTACCCAAACCTTCCATGGTTGCAAAAAGCTGACTTTTGTACGGACTGACCGTAGCTTATAAGTGGGGACACCACGCAGCGCACACCACCATCCTATAAAGCGGTGCGAATCGTAGCGAAAAACGAGCTCGGCGGCAAGAGAGATTCTGTGGCTTATCTAGAGTTTCCATTGATTCAGCTTCCCTTGGAAACGCTCGGCGACAAGGGCCCCCACATTCGTCGCAACCAATTTTATGTCAAAAACTTACTGCGACCTTCCCATCAAGATGACCGGCCGTTCAGTGCGGGGCAGTAGCAACCATTCCAGCTTGCAATATCCTCTTCATCATCCATTCCTCATGGCAAAGCTTGAGCGTGCGAGAGCCATTTTACAGGTGGACATAATAATAGGTCTTCACCATCCCATTTCGGCTCATGAGTTTTTATTGCTCTGGCCGGATAAATTGAGCTTGCATGTAAGCAGCACAAAAACGCTTGCTTATAGTGAAACAGCCACTATTTGGAACGATTTTCACTACCATTTATACGATGCAACGCGGGCACGGTTCATTTTATCTTGCCAGCACTATAACTGAACCGCAACCTTGCTTGTCCCATCGCAAGAGTCACATTGAGTCACCTGAAAGTTGTGCTTCATTCATTCACGACTTAGAACCTAATCTGAAAACCTGTTTTGTTGAATGTTATCCCCGTCGCCTGCGACAGGATTTTCGTGGCATTTCCGGCCGCCTGCGGCCGGGCTAACAGGGGTTTTCGGAGAGACTCTTATTTAAAACAGAGTTCCCGTCTTGTAATTGCGTTTTGAAAAAAGAAGAGCCACGCTTTTGCGCAACAAAATATTATTACTTTATTAATAAAATTACCTGGTTCGCTTTTTCCGCTTCCGAAAAAAAGAAACTGCACGTTTTTGCGCAACGAATCACTCGCACTTTTCGTTGCTTGTTTTTAAAGTTCACCTTTTTAGTAATGATTTTGTTACTGCCAAGCGATACGTTGCGAAAAATTATGCGTATAAATATTTTCGGGAAAGTTCACCGTTTTATCGATGTTTGCTTGTTTCAGATTCGATAACATGATACGATGATTTGAACCTAGGCCACAATGAACCCTCACGAAAAGCAACAAGATCACTCCGCCAACATGAGAGCTTATTGATTCCGACGCATTGACTGATCCTTCAGTGGCCGCAAGCATGGCTATTCCACTGGGGCTTGCATTTGAATTGCCGAATGGTCATTAGCAATGCAGAGTCAATCATAACCGGCTCTTGTTTTATTTGTGCGATCGATTTGCTTTTGTGTTGATCCGCATTTGAATTTCTCTCCTTTTGAACGTTCCTTTGGTCAAGGCACAAGCAGTGTTTGTCTGTGTGTCTATATGCATAGGCAAGAAAACGGTTTTTCTCATCGAACACGGAAAGGAGGTCTTGTTTATCTTTCATGGCTTTGGGGCACGATTCCGCTCTTGCGATCGATCTTTTCATCAAACGGTTTCAAAAGTAGAAGCCTTGCCGGCTATGGAAACCATTCTCATCTTTTAATTGGGGGCTCTTTTTCGAAAAACAGACAGGGCAACGTCTGGTTTTTAGGGTTTGTTTTTTGCATTAACCCTCAATCGACTCAACAGATGAGACCGCTAAAGGGGGTGGACATAAGTCTTTCTTGTTTTTTACTTTTTCTGGAGATTTCTACGATGCAAAAGAAAATTACCGTTGGATGTTGTAACTCAGCAACATTCAGCAACACATGGAAAATATTTGCTGTATTGATGTTCTGTCTTGCCATTATTGCGTTACCGCATCAGGCATTGGGCATCAATATTGTCATGAACTTTAACAGCGGGAATTCGGATTATCCCGCCTACGACCCGGACGGCTCGGATCTGATCGCCTTGATGGGTGCCGTGGAGTCTTATTACGAAGACATTTTCGAAAATTCCGGTACGCTCACTGTCGATTTTTATTACGACAATATTGATTCCTTGGCAGTCCACAACAATACCGGCACCAGCGGCGGTCATCCGACGTCTTGCCGAATTCGGATTGACACGACCCCAAACTGGTTCCTCGACCCAACGCCGCTTAACAACAGCGAGTTCAATATGGTCCAAACGCTGGCCGGCGACATTTCCGATCCCGGAAGTCGATACGACGGTTCGGTACCGGACCTACTCGAATACAGTTACAAGGGAAATACCAACGGCAGCGATCCCGACGCCAGTGGCTTTGATCTTTTCAGTGTCCTACTCCACGAAATGGGACACGGTCTCGGCATGACCAGTGCTACCGCCTGGTGGGAAACGTTCTGGGATGACGATTACGATTTCAGCTCGAGCCTCGTCTGGGGCAATTCGATGGCCGCCGACTGTTACAGTTCGAGCAATCGTTATCACTTGGCTGCCGCGACGGGCATGTATCCCACGACCCCGTCCGGGCGGCGAAAACTCCCCAGCGCAACCGACCTTTTCGCGATTGCCTGTGCGGGTGATTGGGGCGGCAGCATCGACCTGATGCGTAAGGAATTTTATTCCACCGCAACCAACGCCGACCTCAACAACGGCAGTTACTGGTCCGGCAACTGGGGGCCCGATTCGACCGAAGACGCCTGGATTCGCGACGGCGGTTCCGCTCGATTGACGGCTGATATGACGGTCAACGAACTGTACGTCGGCGGCAGCACCACCGTCCGCACCGGCGTCTATGACCTGCGTGCCGACCAGAACTGCACCGTCGGGGATGGCTCGGACGTCGGATACTTGGAAGTCGAAAGTAGCGGTAAATTGCTCGTCGACAAGGCGTTGATCATCAATAGTGGGTCGCAGGTGATCATGAACTACAACTCCGAAGTTCAGGTCGACGAAATCCACATCAGTACCGGGGGCGAGCTGATCGGACGCGGCGTAATCGTGGTTGACAGCGCGTTTCACCTTAACGGAAAGATTACCACCTCGGGTGGCGCCATAACGATTTATAGCGACGTTCCGGTCAACCTCGATGGTGGCGGGAACGGTGAAATGTACGTAACAGGAGGAAGCTTCTACTGTAATGCCCCGCTCAATGATGCCCATGACGGATACATTAAAGTCGGATCGGGATACGATCTCGTTTTCGACGATGGCTGGAGCCTTGGATCGGGAGGTGTGCTTGACCTGGACGGGTCGACCGCCAACACCCGACTCTTGACCTATACTGCGCCTTTCCGTGCCTTTGGCGTCATCAACTTGATAAAGGACAGCAATTTCTATTGCGATACCACGTTCGAGTCGAGCTCGACGATCAATATGCCGAACAGTGAGGATGACCTCTATATACACAACGATTTGTATATCGAGGACGGAGCGACGTTCACCGGTGCCGGTCGGCTCTATGGCCTTGCGGGTTCCAGTATCGAGATGGAAGACGGTGCGGAGGTCGCTATCCGATACCGTGTCCATGGCGATTTTACCATCGAGGACGGCGGCATCGGTACCGCTGTCACCGGCTGTGGTATCGCGTTTGATTCGACAACCAACGTGATCATGGAAGCCTCGGATGACGGCGTGTGCGACCTGCTCGACACCAACAATACGACAACGTACCTTCGAGGTGACTTGATCCTCGACCTCATCGACGGCTACACGCCGGAGGTCGGCGATTCGTTTACCGTCATCACCTACGACATACGAAACGGGACATTCGCCTCGGTCGCCTGTAGCGATCCCTCGGTTTCGTTGACGGCCAGCTATTCCTCGACAGCCTTGACCTTGCTGGTCACCGCCGTCGATTCGGCCATCGCCGTGCCCGAACCGAGCACCATCGTGCTTCTGATCGGTGCGGCACTCGGCCTGGGCGTTTTTTGGAAAAAGCGTCGTTAAAAAATAATTGATTGAAAAGGATCTCAATCATTTCCTCTCCATGAGTGCTGTCTTCGGGCGGCGCTCATGGAGTCTTTCCGCCAACTATTTTACGTGGTGTGTCACAGATCGGCTTGCACACACCACTTCACATAGACAGTTTGGCAACTCTCACCAATTTCTCTTTTGTTTTTTCCAAGGAAAAGGAGCTTTCCATGCAAAGTACAATCACTAGATGGAGTGGAAAACTTTTGGTCTTGGCAGCCGTCGTCACGTTGACATTCGCGCTGCCCGTCCAGGTCGCGGCGATCGACATCGTCATGAACTACAACAGCAGCGCTTCGGACAACCCGTCGGACGACTCGAACGCTTCCAAACTGATCAGTCTGATGTCGGCTGCGGAAACCTATTACGAAGACATCTTTACCGCGTCGGGAACGCTCAATGTCGAGTTCTATTATTACGAATTTGACAACAGCAGCACGTTGGGAAGACACAACAATTTGACAACCAGCGGCGGCAAGCCGACCTCGTGCCGAATCCGGCTCGACAACGACCGCTGGTGGTTCTACGACGACACCCCGTTCGAGAACAGCGAGTACGACATATCGCAGACGCTCGTCAAGGACATGAGCAGTCCCGACAATTACTATAACGGAACCGTGCCCGACTATCTGGAGTACAGCTATAAAGGAAGCAGCAACGGCAGCGAAGGATTCTGGCACCAGTTCGAACACGACATGTGGAGCGTCATTCTTCACGAGATGGGTCACGCCCTGGGAATGACCGCCAACGTCGCCGGCACGGAAGCCTCGGACAACGAGTACGACTTCCATCCCGACCTGGTCTGGGGAAATAACACGAAGGCCGAGGTCTACGCATCGGACAACCGATACCACCTCGAAGCGAACACCATGATGAACCCGACCATCTCGATGGGAAAACGCGTCCTCCCCAGCGCGACGGACATCTTCGCGATCGAAACGGCCGCCAACTGGGGCGACGAGACGATCCGGCTCAAGCGAGTCGAATTCTACTCGGCCGACGCCAACGCCGACATGAACGAGGGCACCAATTGGGCCGGCAACCTGTGGCCTGACTATGATCAGGACACTTGGATCCGTGACGGTGGAACCGCCACGCTGACGTGGCACAACATCGGGACCAACTACCTGTACATCGGCAACGATACGACCGTCTCGACCAGTTCCTACCGTCTCCGCTCGGACCGCAGCACGACGCTCGGTGACTCGGACGGCTACGGCAAGGTCATCATCAACAACGGCGGTGAGTTCCAAGTCGATTGGACTCTGACCGTCAAGAATGGTTCCGAAATCGAGATGCAATCGGGATCGCTGCTCGACGCCGATACGCTGAAGCTCAACATCGGGGCCGACATCATCGGGGCCGGTACGATCGACATCGAAGACAGCTTCATCAACGAAGGCACGATCACCACCTCCGGCGGCACGCTGACGATCAACAGCCTGGTCAACGTGAACCTCGACGGAGCCAGCCCCAACGACGGTGCCGGAAGCGTCCTCGTCACCGGTGGCAACTTCGTTTGCAATCGTGCGCTGACCGACAACTTCTCCGGACTGGTTCGAGTCAACAGCGGCTACACCGCCACCTTCACCAACGGCTGGCGGAACATCGGCTCGCTCGATCTCAACGGCGGCACGAGCAGTTCCACTCGCGCGAAGATCGGCGGTGGCCTCTTCAAGTGTGCCGCCTCGGTCGACGTCGACAAACAGTGTGAACTCACCTGCGATACCGAGTTCCAAGCAACGACCGTCACGCTCGCCAACAGCGACGATAACCTCTATGTCGCCAGCGGCGCAACCGCAACGATCACCGACGACGCGGAATTCAACGGTGCCGGACGGCTCTACGGACTCGCCGGGTCGACCATCGTCATGGATGACGGGTCAGAGATCGACATCCGATTCCGTGTCCACGGCGGGTTCACCGTCGAGGAAGACGGGATCGGGACCGCGACCGCCGACTACGCCATCGCTTTTGCTTCGACGAGCGACGTGATCATGGAAGCGTCGGGCGACGGCGTGTGCGACCTGCTCGACACCAACATCGCGACGACGTATCTCGACGGTGTCCTGACCCTCGACCTCATCAACGGCTACACGCCGGATGTCGGGGATTCGTTTACCGTCATCACCTACGAAATACGAAGCGGAACGTTCGACTCGATCGTCTGTAGCGATCCCTCGGTCTCGTTGACGGCCAGCTACTCCTCGACAGCCCTGACCCTGCTGGTCACCGCCGTCGACTCGGTCACCGCCGTGCCCGAACCGAGCACGATCGCACTGCTGCTCAGCGCCCTGACGGTGCTCGGCACGGTCGCGATCCGAAAACGTGGCAACCGATAACACAGGCTGCCCCTATTACTGATGATCCATCGCATCTTCCCGTCGGCCCATTCTTCCTCGGTGCCGGCGGGAAGATTTTTTATTCGCCCTGGCGGGCCTCTTTCGCTTTCACGCAAAACCTTGTGTCTTTTATCATGAAACCGAAGCAATTTCGCGCAGAAAACACTCCCCCCTTCCGACAGAACCCTGTACTCCCCGGCAGGATCCGCTACAAGATAAAGGAACTCTTGAATAGAAAAAGAGGTGGGGCTCTTATAGCCATGACAAGATAAAATGAACCGTGCCCGCATTAGTTCGTAACAACCGGTAGTGCAAATCGTCCCTGTATATTGGCTGTTTCACTACAAGCAAGCGATTTTGTGTTACTTGTACGTAAGTTCCATTTATCTTGCCGGTACTAAAATACTCCTTTACTTCGAACACCGCCTTCAAGCGGCGCTCGGTAGTATTTTCCGCCAACCGGTCCGTATTTTCATTTAAAGCGGTAACGTTTAAAATGATAATCGGGCCGGTTGGTTTTTTATAAATTGTCCACTTCTCTTCTCGTGAAAAACTCCCACCTTCTGTGCGACATAGGATAGCTTACAAGCAGGGAACAAGCTTCCGTGCCTACAGTTCTTCAAAAAATAGCAACGATCCTTGCACAAAAAAATTCTCCAGTAATCGTTTTCTTCTTGCCACGGCATCGATAAAGATCGTTAAGGTACTCACTATACATAAATGACCTTCTTAAACAAATATACAGGCTCTTTTCGAAACACGACCGAAATAGAAAAAACTCGTTTTTGCGCAACAAAAGGTAATGTCGCGCAAATCCGACATGGAGAATATTATCTTGGCGATTCATTCCTGAATCACAACTAAAACAATGATGTTTATTAAACTAACAAAATGTTCGTGCTTATCATTTGTAAAAAATTTCAGAAAAGTTTTCTCGTTTTCCACAAAGTTTCCTTGTGTTGCATTTTATAATGTGATAACATGAGTCCATCTTAATGATAAAAATTTACGCAAGCAGCAATTCACCATGAAATGCACAAGGAACTAAGATAGCGAGTTCTTTTTGCTTCGAGCGCAAAAGCATGAAACCTTTTTTTCAAAATACCGATTTCGGTTGCACAAGCACCGGTCAGTAAGGCTTGCGGTTTCGACGCCCGACAGTAAAACGTGCAATGGATTGCTTTTGCAGAGGGCAGTATCTTGTATTTTTCTTTTTGGGACGTACTAGAGATCGATTTCGTATCTTGACGGCAATTCACGACCATGCTCTGTGATTATCCATACGGCTAACCGCTATTTTGGTCTGCCGAAACATACCGAAACCAGCTCAAAGCTCAATGTATGCAAACAAGTTTGTCTGTGCGTCTATGCGCGCCGGCAATTGAAGCTATTTTCTTGGATTCATAACAGAAAGGAGTCAAAAACAACGTTCTACCGCGTCAAAAGGGTAGGCTACGGGGCGACAAGCAAAGTCGCCAGGGGACAATTTTTAGTGGCTTCACAACTCCAAACAGCCCACACCACACCTCATGGCCATTCAAAGGCCAAACCAGGAGCTGAGAAGAAGCCATGAAATCCATTCTAAAATTTTTGGAGAGATCCTTATCATGAAAATTGTTAATTTGAACTTTTGCAAAACTTTTGCGACTTTTTTTGTTATTTTAGGGGCCGTCACTTTTCTGGCCACGCCCTATCAAGCCATGGCGATCAACATTGTACCGACGTTCAATAGCTCCGCTTCGGACTATCCCAGCTTCGACCCGGACGGATCGGGATTGATCGCCTTGATGGGAGCCGTTGAAACTTATTATGAAGACATTTTCGAAAATTCGGGCACGCTCAATGTCGAGTTCTATTACGACAGTATTGACAAGTTAGGCATACACAACAACAAGGGTACCAGTGGCGGACACCCGACCTCATGCCGAATCCGAATCGACAGCACCGGCCGGAATTGGTACATCGACCAAACCCCCTTCGACAACAGCGAATACAACATGCAACAAACGTTGGCCCGCGACTTGGGGAGCCTGGGCGATATCTACGACGGAAACACTCCGGACCTGCTGGAATACAGCTATAAAGGAGACTCCAACGGTTCGACACCCGCGGCCTCGGGGGCGACGGATATGTTCAGCGTCCTTCTCCACGAAATGGGACACGGTCTCGGCATGACCGGTGCTACCGCCTGGTGGGAAACCTTCTGGGACGAGGACTACGACATCAACTCGAATCTCGTCTGGGGAAACTCCATGGGGGTCGAGTGCTGTTATGACGAAGAGAAAAGCGAATGGAATTATTACCACATTGAAGCCCGAACCATGATGTATCCCTACATCTCGTCCAGCCGTCGGAAGCTCCCCAGCGCGACCGACCTCTTCGCGATTGCCTGTGCGGGCGACTGGGGCGGCAGCCTCGACCTGAAGCGCAAGGAGTTCTATGCGACCGGGACCAACCCCGACATGAATGCTCATGCCAACTGGTCCGGCAACTGGAATCCCGACTCGACCGAAGATGCCTGGATCCGCCATGGCGGTAGTGCCAAGATGACCGACCATTTGAGCGTCAACAACCTGTACATCGGCGGCGACACCATTGTTCGCACCGATTCCTACGATTTGGAGGTCGACGAAAATTGCACGCTCGGCGACAGCACCGGATACGGACAACTGAGCGTCCAGGAGTACGGCGAATTACGGGTTGGTGAAAAACTCAGAATCAACTCGGGCTCCACCCTGAAGCTCAAGTTTGATTCAGAGGTTTATGTCGACACGCTGGACATACGTGGTGAAATTATCGGCACAGGAATGATCATGGTGGACAGCGTCTTTTTCCTCAACGGAAAAATCACCACCGATGGTGGCGCCATCACCGTTTATAGCGATGTTCCCGTCGATCTGGACGGTGGCGGAAACAGTGAACTCTACGTGACCGGCGGTAATTTCTACTGCAACAACACCCTCCACGATTGGCACGACGGTTATATCAAAGTCGGGTCAGGCTACCACTTCTCTTTCAGTGAAGGTTTTACTCTTGGCATAAATGGTGTGTTCGATCTGGATGGTTCAACCGCCAACCCGGAAATCCACACGACCAATGGTACCCTCGAACTCCATGGTACCGTCAATATCACCAATGACGCCGAGTTTTACGGTGAACGTATCACGATCGAATCGACCTCCACGATCAACGCGCTAAGCAGCCTTGAAGACTTTAATATCTATAATGGTGATTTGTACATCGAGGCCGGAGCTACCTTAACCGGCAGTGGCCAAGTACACTACTTCGCCTACGACACGTGTACGTTCCAAGATGGAGCCAGTCCGGATGTGTCCATGCTCTTCCACCATGGAGACGTCCAAGTCGAAGACAACGGTATCGGCGAGATCACAACGACCGACACGTTTGAAGTGCTCGATGGAGCCACCTTGATTATCGAAGCCGACGGTGACGAATCGTGCGACTTGATCGACGTCAACTCGACCGCCTATCTCGACGGTACGCTCGAAATGGAGTTCATCGATGGTTACACCCCGGCCGATGGCGATACGTTCACGGTCATGGAGTACAACGGCCGCAACGGCACGTTCGACTCGATCACCTGGGACGGCACGTTCGACCTGATCGCCAACTATACCTCATCGGCCCTGATACTGACGGTCGACTATGGCGATTCGTGCACGACCGTGCCCGAACCGAGCACCATCGCCTTGCTCTTCAGCGCCCTGGCGGCGTTGGGTGCTGCTATAACACGAAAGCGACATGGAAAATAACATGCTGCTTCCCTAAAAAATGAGCCTTCCCGTTGGTCAACTCTGAATGCCCCCTTTCAGCCGGCGGGAAGGGCTCTTGTTTTGTAATAGTTTCATTCTGTGTATCACAAGTGAAGAGGCAACAACAAAACCAACTTAATGG
>JASFHG010000040.1:0-13009 GCA_050123355.1 Planctomycetia bacterium | reverse complement strand
GGGCTACTCCATAACATGCCTCTCGATTCGGGACGCGTTATCTTGCACCTCCCGACAATGACAGGCGATGATTTCGGCATCAGGGCCGAGGTGCGATGGTGCTCACCGATCGGTGAAGGCTGGTACGTCAGCGGCCACGAGTTCGTACACCTGATGCTCGAAGAAGTTCCGACCAGGATCTTCTAAAAAACCGGTTCAGGTCGTTTTGGCCAGCTTGCCCAAGAACTATTCGATCCAATGATCGTGGGCCAAAAGCTGTCGACGTGCCGAGAAATTGTGCCGTTCTCGCTGCTGCTGGATCCGTGCAACCTCCGACGAAAGATTCGCGTGGACTTCTCCGTCCGGCTGGGCCAAACGTTTCATGCGACGGACCAGATGGGGCGAGTTTGCCGCGAGCAAAGAATCTTCGGCTGAAGCGAACAACTGGCATGAGCCCGGGTCACCTTGCCGTGCGCATCGGCCGATCAATTGACGATCCACTCGAGCACATTCCTGCTGCTCACAACCGATCACGTGAAGGCCACCCAATTCTCGAACTCCGTCGCCCAACCGGATATCGGTTCCGCGACCGGCCATATTGGTAGCAACGGTTACGGTCCCTTTCTCGCCTGCACGTGCGACAATTTTCGCCTCGTCGGCATCTTGCTTGCCATTGAGAAGGTGGAAGGGGATATTTCGGTGCCGAAGCTCATCGGCCAACAGCTCACTGTCTTCGATGGTCCGCGTGCCGACCAGCAACGGCTGGCCTTTTGGGTGGATTCGATCGATCTCCTCGACAATGGCAGACCATTTGGATTTTTGATCCAAGAAGAAACGAGTGGACAAAACCGTGCGTTGTGAAGGGGTCCGAAGTGGAATGGCAACAACCGGCACGTGGTAAACTTGCCAAAATTCTCGCTCACTGCCGGCGGCCGTGCCCGTCAGTCCGCAGAGGCCCTCGTAAAATCCGAGATAACGCTGTCGGGAAATATGAGCGACGGACCTGGTTTCCGAAGTGATCGGAATCCCTTCGCGCGCTTCGACGGCCTGTCGCAGACCATCACGCCACGAACGATCGGCGAAGATGCGGCCCGTGTTGGCATCGACCAGCAGCACGGCATCCTGCTCGATGACGTAGTCGATGTCTTTTTTCACTATCACCTTGGCACGCAAGGCTTTATCAACATAATCGCTCCATGGCCGTTGGAGACTGTCCTCGGGAATCTGAGCGGTACTCGCACGGACCACGCTCATACCCCGTTCTGTCAAGTGCACCGCTTTTTGCCGAACATCGCACACATAGTCATGATCCTCCTCCAGCCGATCAGCAACTTCCATGGCGGCTCGATAGAGGGCCGGATGGGGCGACGCCTGAGCGGAACAACCGGACAGGATCAGAGGGGTCATCGCCTCATCGATCATCACGCTGTCCGCTTCGTCAACGATAGCAAAGTGGTGTCCACGCTGAATAGGATCGACAGACTTATTGGCATGGCCATGCAACACCTGCCGAAAACTCTCACCAAGGCGACGCTTCGGTTGCTGAAGCAGGGCAACTTGGTCTCGCAGGTAATCGAAACCAAAATCGTATCCGGGACCGTAAGTAATATCGCAAGCGTAAGCGGCCCGTCTTTCATCAGGTGATCCACCCTCGGGCAAACAACCTGCACTAACACCCAACAATTTATAGGCAGGCAACAGGAGCTCGTAATCGCGTTTCGCCAGATAGGCGTTGACCGTCATGGAGTGTACACCACGACCGGAAAGAGAATAGGTAAACGCAGGCAGGGCAGCGGCGAACGTCTTCCCTTCGCCCGTCTGCATCTCGGCGATGGTCTTGCGTACCAGTGCCAATCCGGCCAAAATTTGGACCTGATACAACGAAATGCCCAGGGTACGACGGAGCGACTCTACCAGCAGGGCAAAACTCGCGACGATCATGTCGCGGTCGGGAGATTGGCTTGGCTCCCATTGCATTCGCAGCAAGTTCGCTCGATCCCGCAACACCTGATCTGTCAGCGACTTATAACCCTCGACTGTCTCCTGGATCCGCTCCACCGTTTGCGTATCGCCAGAACCGGGATTCATGGCCTTGGGCCAGAACCCATACACAAAACTGCCGACAGAGGTGGTATTACTAACTTCAAACATGGTAATTTTTAGCGACCAGCCGGAACTTCTCGTCCTTTCGTCGGAACTTTTGGAGACATATTCACATTGTTACCCAACCGAGGCTTGCTCAAAATCAATTGGGGTGCACCATCGTCACAAACACGACACTGCGTGACCTCTTCGCACTGGAGCAGTACGCCCATCACTCGTTTCATCTCGACCAGTGCCATGGTGTATCCGGCTTGTGACTGCGTGAATTCAACCTGCTCAACCGCCAATCGATCTTGTGCGTCCAGCAGATCTTCGAGGACGAAACTGGCGGATCGATCTTCGCCAGGTAAGAACTGCCACCGCTTATGCAAGTGATTGACGTCTTCCTCCGCGGCAACCAT
This sequence comes from Planctomycetia bacterium, assembly GCA_050123355.1. Classification (GTDB taxonomy): domain Bacteria; phylum Planctomycetota; class Planctomycetia; order Pirellulales; family Thermoguttaceae; genus JASFHG01. The sequence goes on along the minus strand of JASFHG010000040.1, from coordinate 10,526 downwards.
GGCGTTATACTTACCTTGCATTTCACGATACAAGGCATTTACCTCTCCCGCCGCGATATCGACTTCGGTCAAGATGGCCAATGCCGTGGCATCGGCTTGACTAGCCAAGCGTCGCATCTCAATCAACTGACGCTGATAGTTCGCCTTCGGGCCGCGCCGGCCGAGCGGTACTTCGAACTTCAATCCGACGGTATAACTCGGCTCGCCAACAGTAAACTGGTCCGAGAAAGCCTGGCTGATGTTCGATCGTCCTTCGATACCGGATACGTACATTTCCGTGACCAAATCCAACGTCGGAAGCAAGTCTTTCCGCGAAACATTCAACCGGACCCCGGCGGCACGTACCGCTTTGAATGCCTCGATCATTTCGGGGCGATGTTTGAGTGCCGTCCTGCGAGCGGCGATCATGTTGATCTGAACCAATGCCTGGTTGGGATATTCAACGGGAATGAGCTCCGCGGCAGACTGATTCGGCGGCGGCATCACACCGGTCAGCTCGCGAATCCTGGCCTCGGTATTCTTGATATTCTGCTGCGCACGAGCCAAATCGGAATAACGAGCGGCCACGGCGGCCCTCGCTCGGAAAACCTGGCTCCGTGTGGCATCGATCTTTTGGCGCGATTCCAACTCGGCAAGAATTCCGCAAGCCTGTTGGTAAAGACGCTCCCTTTGCTGCAACACCGAACGATCCACGTATAACTGCCAATAGGTTCGCGTTATTTCGACAAGCTTTGCTTGCAACTCCGCCGAAAATTTTTCCCACGCAATAGCCGTATCAATCTGCGCGAGCATGGTGCGGCTGGCATTGTACGATTTTCCACCACCGCGAAGGAGTGGCTGAGTAAAATTCAAGACCAGTCGAGCATTTCCCTGATCTTCGGGTACGAAAAAGATGGAGTTATTGTTCTGGTAACCAATCTGTTGAGAAAGCTCTACCGAAGCACCTGTCAGCGTCTTCCTCCGCACACCCATTTTTTGACTCCAGTTCTCTTCGCGGAATCGTGGCGGCCCGCCCGTGGTCAACTCGTTTCCGACAGGGTCACTGGTACGGACAAATTCGGACTCGACGAAAGCGCGGCGATCAAACTCAGACCGGGCTTCCTGAATTCGAGTCTCTTCGGCCAACGGCACGGAACTCAATACACGAATCTGAGGCGATTGATTCAGTGCGGTGATCAGTAAATTTTCGACGGCGATCTTATGATGCGAGTGGCTTTTCCTGTTCGGGCTAACTACACCGCGGATCCACCAGGGCCTGAACTTGTCAGGCATCTTCGCGGTCTGATGTGCATTCGGACAGTATCCGTCGGCGACCGACTTGGGCAATGGAACCGTTTCCAATCGAGGCGTGGATTTATTGGAAGCAACTGCCGGCAACCGCTTCACCAAAACAAAAGCAGCTCTCGATTCAGATTGCGAGATCTTGACCTGCTCGACTTGCAACGGTCCTGAAACCGGCGGCAAACGGGTCAGGCTAATCAACGTCCTCGAAGGAACCACCGGTGCGGGCGGTCTCGGCGGCATGGGCACTATCAATTGTGGCCCGGGATTCGGTTGGTACACAGACGGATCCCAATCTTTCACGGCAACAGAAGGCATCGGTGCTCGAGGCGAGACCGTCGCGGGAACGGAATCGATCCAAGGTAGCGGCGCAGAAGGGTCATTTCGATCCGGCGTCGAAATCGGGGTGGTTTTATAAATAGGCTTTGCGTTTGAAATCGAGGTCGCCACGTAAACAGGGGCTGCAGAATCAGCCGAATTCCACGCACCGCTAGCCGGCACAACAATGGCGATTATCCCCAAAGCTGCGATCAAGAAACAGGCTTGCCAATGCCTTGCAGACAAGCAATCTGTTTTTAAAAATCTCTTCATGACAGGAAAGATTCGTTGTCGCATAACGGAACGAACGTTTGACAGAACCCTAACAGCAGTGACACTACATCATATCCCTCATCGACTATAGAGACAGAAGCGGTTTATGCAAAACGCCGTTTCTCATCTCCTTCTTTTGGCGGGAAATTACCGCCATTCGTAATCCGATGCCGGACAAAAAGTCATTGCCCCTACAAATTACTCAAATTGATGTAAACATTATCGATTTTGCATAATAACCCAAAATGCAAGTTTGTACTGGGTAATGCGTAGGAACTGAGGCTGCTGGTTCCAATTGTGTCGATTGTCTGGCTTGAATCATGAGTTAATAGCTGATTCTTACCTGTGGATGAAGACATCTAAAGCGTCCTTGATGCACGACATAAAACGCAATATCAGGCATAATCCCTTATGCATTCCAGTAGTAACGGTTGTGTCGGATATTATTCAAATACCGTTTTCTTGGCCTCATGTATAAGATACACTTCTATATATAGTAAACATTTTTTCACCGAGTACCATTTCGCGAATATGTACATGTCTCATGATCCTTTCGTATTGCTGAAATATAATCCTTGAGTTCACTATATATCCACGTAACAAACTCTAGTCACGTTCAGGATGGACCCATCAACCACCGTTAAGAAATCGTGATGCCAATAAACTTCTCGGATGATCGGTTATAGGCAAAAGATGAGCGTCGTTAGTTGAACTGATATTGCCCTACTTATTTTCACTGTTGGTCCAAACATGTCCTTGCTTCAATGGTTATTTTCTGCACGTCAAGCATTTACCGAAACGGTTACCGGTGCACTATCGGACCGTAAAGTTCGTAAAGCTCAAAAGCAGAAAGCTCGTCAACTAGATCTGGCTCAGATGGAAGACCGTGTGATGCTCAGCGCATCGCCTGCCGCTGCCGTTATGCCCACCCCCGATGCCGAGGTTCAGGCACAAACGACTCAAGACGGCATGGAAGCAGCGGTCATGGTCGCCGATGCCCAAGATAACAGCACCACGATCTGGTCCGAACAATCTCCGGACGGGGATTGGAACGTGATCGGCCAGAGGTTCGATGCGCTGGACAACACTTTGAGTGAAGAGTTTGGCGTCAACACCTACACCGAAGGAGACCAGTACAATTGTGCGGCCGCCATGAATTCTTCCGGAGATCTCGTTTTGGTCTGGCAGAGTGATGGTCAGGATGGTGATGGCGGGGGAATATTTGCACAACGGTACGATGCAAGCGGGAACGCTATTGGGTCGGAATTCCGTGTGAATACAACGACCGCCGGCAACCAATCCAATCCGGCCGTCGTGATGAACGAAAATGGAGACTTCTTGGTTGCATGGACCGGCCAATCCGGCGAAGGGGAAGCCATTTTCCTGCAGCATTACGACGCTAACGGTAATCCGGCAGGCAGTGAGTTCCAGCTAAGTGAAGCGACCAATGGGATCCAAAAAGTGGCCGCACTCGAAACCACGCCTGAGGGCGATTTCCTCGTCCACTGGACTGTCGAAAGTCAAGACGGACTTGAATTGGAAACTTTCGAACAACAGATCAGCCTCGGTGAAATTACCGAAGTAACAACGTCGGAAGATATCAATCTGGGTGACAGCGACTCCCTCGACGAACTGTCAGGCATTTCGTTGGTTTTTGAAGAATCAACCAACGAGAATATCGACTTCCTGGCCCAAGGCGACGATTATTCCGTCTCTCTGGACGGCGGCAATGCGTTGTTCACGCTGAACCAATCGGACGGTTCCTCTGAAATTTATTTCGAGTTACTGGGGACCAATGCCAATCTGGTTGTCGAGGGCTTGCAGCAGTATGATCTGTTCGAGGCGGACCATCTTCAAGATACGCAAAGTGATCTGGCTCAATTTGGCGAGATACAATACGCCAACGTCTACGACGGTGTGGACTTACTCTACCGTGGCGATCAGGGAGAGCTATCGTGCGATCTTGTGGTGTCTCCGGGAGCCGATCCTGGCATCATCAGTCTGGCGATAAGCGGTGCACAATCGGTTCATATTGACACCGATGGCAACCTCGTCCTCCAATTGTCGCCTGAGGGAGAGGAGCTGCGATTCCAGGCACCGCTCGCTTATCAAGAGGTGGACGGTCAGCGACAACTCATCGACAGTCACTACGTGATCGCGGCCGATGGAGCTATCGGGCTGGCCGTCGCGGACTACGACATCGGTCGATCCCTTACCATCAACCTTCGTATGGGTGAACTGGACCCCACGGTTGAATCGACGCTTCCGCAAGAGACCACACGACACGAAATCGTCTTTGTCGACACCGGATCGCCGGACTATCAACAACTGGTGGACAGCCTGCTGGCCAATAACGATGAGACTCGTGAAATCGAGGTCGTCCTGCTCGATGCCCAACAGGATGGGATCAGTCAGATCACCGAAATTCTGAGCCGTTACGAAAATCTCGATGCGGTTCATATCATCTCACACGGATCCAACGGAACCGTCAGCCTGGGAGACTTGTCACTCTCCTCGGACAACATTGACAGCTACGCGGAGCAAATCTCGCAATGGGGTGATGCATTTGATTCGGAGGCAGACCTTCTCTTCTACGGATGCGATTTGGCATCCGGTGAAGAGGGAAACATCCTGCTGAGTACGATCACCGACTTGACCGGTGCCGACGTGGCGGCGAGCATCGACCCTACGGGCCACGAATCACTCGGTGGCGACTGGGATCTTGAGTATCAAAGCGGTGAAGTCGAAACCACGACGATCGCTTCGACGTCGATTCAAGAAAACTGGCTCTCGCTGCTTACTGCGGCCGGAATCACCGTAACGCCAATCGACTCGACCACCACGGAAGCCGGCGGCCAAGCATCATTCACCGTCGTGCTCGATACGGCTCCCACCGATACCGTGACCATCGAGGTCAGCAGCAGCGACACGACCGAAGGTGAAGCAGATACGTCGCTCTTGACGTTTACGACCGGCGACTGGTCGACACCACAGACGGTCACCATCGACGGTGTCGATGATTATCATGATGACGGAAACGTCGCCTATGACATCATCCTCGCGCCGGCCGTCAGTACCGATTCGAAATACAACGCCATGGATGCCGATGACGTATCGTTGACCAACTACGATGACGACACGTACAACATCATCTACGTCGACACGGCCACTGATGTCCTGGATGGAACGACCACCTCAATCGAGTCCCTGTACGACAACAAGGGAGCGGATGGTAAGATTTCACTCCGGGAAGCAATCACGGCCGCCAACAACACGGCCAACTCCTTTAGTGAAGCCGATCGGATCTATTTTAATATCGATGGCGCAGGCGTTCACACGATCTCACTCGCTTCGGCACTGCCTGATATTACTGACGCCGTGATCATCAACGGCTATACCCAATCTGGAGCTTCTGAAAATACTTTGGCCGTCGGCAATGATGCCGTGCTGCAAATCGAAATCAGTGGCACCTTAACCTCCGGTGTCTCGGGCGTAACACTTGCGGCCGGCTCCGATGGGAGCACGATCTGCGGTCTTGTTATAAACGACTTCGACGCAAACGGCATCCTGGTCAATTCAACTTCCAACATCATTACCGGCAACTTCATCGGTACGGACTCGACTGGCACCTCGGATCTCGGAAACAATCAGGCAGGTATCAAAGTCACGGCCGCCAATAACACGATCGGTGGAACAACCGCTGCGGATCGCAATATCATCTCGGGCAATGACCTCTTCGAAATACAAGTGCTATCCAGTGATGGCACAACGATTCAGGGGAACTATTTGGGTACCAATGCCGCCGGTATCGCAGCTATTACTGATGGCATATACGGCATCTATCTGTACAATTCCACTGCCAACATCGGTGGTACTGACGAAGGCGCAGGAAACGTGATCGCGGGAAGCAGCACCTGCAATGTTTACCTTGAAGGAAGTGGCGAAGGTAATACCGAGGTCAAAGGCAACCTCATCGGCACAAACGCGACCGCCACGGCAGTCTTGGGAAACACCACCACCGGAATTTACGTCACGGGTACAGCTATCAATTACATCGGTGGCACAGAAAACGCGAGAAACGTGATCGGTGGTTGTGGAACCGGTATCATACTCTCCGGTGCCTCGGGCAATGTAATCCGAAGCAACTTCATCGGCACGGACGAAACCGGGACGCTTGATCTCGGAAATACGGGTGATGGTATTCTCATTACCTCTGATTCTGACCTGAACCTTATCGGCTTCAATGCTGCTGCCGCCAACACCATCGCTTTCAACGACCGTGACGGAATCCGGATCGACGACGCCGATTCCACTCGTAACGGCATACTCTATAACAGCATTTATTCCAACACCGGTCTCGGTATCAATCTGGGCACGGACGGCGTTACGGCCAATGATACCGGGGACAGCGATACCGGCCCCAACAACCTTCAAAATACTCCGGTTATCACGAGCGCTGTGACTCACGGATCCTCGATCGACATCACGGGAAGCCTGAATAGTACCGCCAGTCGAATTTTTGCAATCAATTTCTACGCAAATTCATCTGGAGACGCCAGTGGCTACGGTGAAGGAAAAATGCATCTGGGTATTGCTCAAGTCACCACTGATGGAGACGGTGATGTAGATTTTTCAATCACCCTCGATGCTGAAGTCCCGGCCGGATGGACCGTCAGCGCGATCGCCTGCGACTTAACCACTTACGATACGTCCGAATTCGCACAAAACGTGACCGTCATCCAAGGTGGTGTTGTCACCGTTACTCCCACCAGCGGCCTGGAAACCTCCGAAACCGGTGGCCAGGACACCTTCGACGTTGTTCTCGGCACGGCGCCCACCGATACCGTGACCATCTCGATTACCAGCGACGACACGTCCGAAGGGGAAGTTTCGACCTCATTGTTGACGTTCACTACCGAGAACTGGGACACGCCTCAAACCGTCACGATCACCGGTCAGGACGATGGCGATGTCGATAACCACGTCGACTATACGATCATTACCGGCGCGGTGTCGAGCCTCGATCCATTGTATGATGGTTTGGCCGTCGATGATGTTGAGGTTACCAACCTTGATGATGAATACAACGTCGTGACAGTCGACACGACCAGCGATGTGGCCGACGGCGATACCTCCTCGATTGCGGCCCTGATTGCCGACAAGGGGGCAGACGGTTATATTTCTCTCCGCGAAGCCATTATCGCCGCCAATAACACCGAAAACGGCGGCGGAAGCGCCGACCAGATCCTCTTCAACATTGCCGGCACCGGTGTCCATACCATCTCGGTAACCGCATCCACAAGCCTGCCGACCATCACTGATGCCGTTTTCATTGACGGATTCAGCCAGACGGGCGCTTCGGCCAATACCCTGGCTGTCGGAAACGATGCCGTCATGAAGATCGAAATTACCGGCGTCGCAGGTGCCATACAAGGACTCTTGCTAGGATCAGGTTCTGACGGTAGTACGATCCAAGGTTTGGTGATAAACTATTTCTCGTCGAACGGTATCGCAGTAAACAGTGACAATAACGTCATTGCCGGTAATTTTATCGGTACCGACACCACCGGGACTATCGCCAAGGTCAACAGCGGCTACGGCATCATAACGTTCGGATCGGGAAATATCCTCGGTGGCACGAATCCCGAGGATCGAAACGTGATCGTCGCGGGCACGGGCATCTCTGCCCTGGGAACCGGGAACACCATCCAAGGAAACTACATCGGAACGACGGCCGATGGTATGTCCGCACTTGCATACAGCACGGGTATTACTGCTTCCGGAACTTATATAACTATCGGCGGTACCGAAGAGGGCGCAGGAAACGTCATCGTCGCAACCAACACCGGAATCTCCTTTGCTAGCGGAAACTTGAACTACTCGACTGTTCAAGGGAACCTCATCGGAGTGAATGCAGATTGCAGCGCCACCCTCGGAAGCGGCGGAGTCGGAATCTCCACGCTCTCCACCGGAGTCACCATCGGAGGAACCGAAGCCGGGGCTGGAAACGTTATCGGCGGTTTCATGATCGGCATCAATTTGACTACCGGAAATGCCACCGACACGACTATCCAAGGCAACTTCATCGGCACCGACTCCACGGGCACCCTCGACTTCGGGAACTCGATGGATGGCATCCGGATCCTAACCGATGCCTCCGACAACCTCATCGGCGGAACCGAGGAAGGTGCCGGCAATATTATCGCCTTCAGTGGCGAGGACGGAATCCAGGTCAACGATAACACGTGTACCGGTAACACGATCGTAGGAAACTCCTTCTACTCGAACACCGGCCTGGGAATCAACCTCAGCTACGACGGCGTGACGGCAAACGATGCCGGTGACAGCGATACGGGCCCCAATAACCTGCAAAACTTCCCGGTGCTTACCAGTGCCGTCACGGATGGATCTTCGTCAATTAATATCAGCGGTTCGCTGAACAGTACCGCCAGCCGAACCTTCCGTATCGAGTTCTTTGCAAGCACGACCGCCGACGGTACCGGTTACGGCGAAGGCGAAACCTATCTCGGCTACACCGAGGTTGTTACCGACGGTGACGGAAACGCCACCATTTCGGCCAACCTCACGGCAGCCGTGGAGGCAGGAACCGTTATCAGTGCCACCGCTACCGATCTGACAACCGGTGATACGTCGGAATTCGCACTGAACGTCACGGCGGTTCCCGCCTATAATATCGTCTATGTCGACACGGCCACGGATGTCCTCGACGGAACAACTACCTCGATTGCCGCCCTGATCGCCGACAAAGGTGCCGACGGTTATATCTCCCTCCGCGAAGCAATCACCGCCGCGAACAACACGACCAACGAACCGGGTGGAGCGGATCGAATCTACTTCGACATTGCCGGAGGAGGGGTCCACACGATTTCGCTTGCCTCCGCACTGCCGGATATCACCGATTCCGTGTATATCGATGGCTATACTCAAACAGGCGCGTCGGAAAATACTTTGGCCGTGGACAGCGATGCCGTATTGCTCATCGAAATCAGCGGTACGGCTACCTCCGGTGCCACAGGCTTGACCCTCGCAACCGGATCCGACGGAAGCACGATCCGCGGTCTCGTTATCAATGAGTTCGAACAGAATGGCATCTCGGTCGACTCGGATTCCAATGTCATTGTCGGCAACTTTATCGGAACCAATGCCGCCGGTATCGCTGCTCCCGGGAATGGTGCTTACGGTATCAGCCTGTCCGGAACAGGTAACCTCGTTGGCGGCACGACGCCCGAGGCAAGAAATGTTATCTCGGGTAACATGACCGGTATCTACGGAGCGGCGGGAACCAATACGATCCAAGGAAACTACATCGGTACCAATGCGGCCGGTACCGTCGATCTCTCCAACGACAAAGGCATTGTCGGCAGTGGCGTGTTGAACATTGGCGGAACGGAATCGGGAGCAGGAAACCTTATTGTCGCAAGCGATACCGGAATCTATTTCGCCGGGGGTAGCTCAAACGCCTCGGTGATCCAAGGAAACCTTATCGGAGTAAATGCAACCGCCAGTGCCACACTCGGAGGTACCATATATGGCATGCTCACCAACTGCGGAGACATGACCATTGGCGGAACGGATGCCGGGGCCGGGAATGTGATCGGCGGTTGTGGAGTCGGCCTTATCATTACCGGTTCGACTGCAACCAACATTACCGTACAAGGAAATTACATCGGAACGAATTCCACGGGCACCGTCGATCTCGGAAATTCGTCGGATGGCATCAGTATTCTCTCCAATGCTCACGACAACCTTATCGGCGGAACAGCGGACGGGGCCGGAAATATCATCGCCTTCAGTGGCCAAGATGGAATACAGATCAACGACGGCGCTACAGCCGGAATACAAATACTCGGAAATAGCATCTATTCCAACGACGGGCTCGGTATCAATCTCGGCACTGCAGGTGAAGTAACCGCCAATGACGAAGACGATCCAGATACGGGTGCCAACAACCTGCAAAACTTCCCGGTGCTCACCGATGCCGTCACGGATGAATCATCGTCCATCGATATCAGCGGTTCATTGAACAGCACAGCCAGCCGAACCTTCCGTATCGAGTTCTTCGCCAGCACAAGCGCCGACGGCACAGGCTACGGTGAGGGAGAAACCTACCTGGGCTATACCGAAGTTATTACCGATGGCGATGGAAACGCAACCATTTCGGCCAACCTTACCGCAAATGTTGCGGCAGGCTCAGTCATCAGCGCAACCGCTACCGACTTGACAACCAATGATACGTCCGAATTCGCCCTAAATATCACTGCCACAACCGCAGGAGACGATACCACACCACCGGTCGAAGTCAATAATACCGGCTCAAGCGTCGCCGAGGGCGGCACCGACACGATCGCGTCAACCGAGCTCTTGTTTACCGACTCAGAACAACCGGCGACGAGCGTCAACTATACGGTGACCGGCTCGCCGACGAACGGCCAACTCGAACTGACGACCGATCCGGGCACGCCGATCACGAGCTTCACGCAAGACGACATCGACAACGACCGCGTCGTTTATGTTCACGACGATTCGGACACGACCGCCGACAGCTTCACGTTCAGCGTCGACGACGGCCAAGGCAACTCGGTGACCGGCCAAACGTTCGACCTGACGATCACGGCGGTCGACGACACGGCCCC
>JASFHG010000039.1:0-13193 GCA_050123355.1 Planctomycetia bacterium | reverse complement strand
CATTTTTTGCTTCTTCCTTCGCGCATCCCACAAGCGAACTCGACATAAGCGCAATAGTGATGACGAACGCGAAGCTACCGAAGATTTTCATTTTAGATCCTTACTGATTTATAGATTTTCAAACATTAAAAGTCCCAAGTTAGCCCGACTAAGTTTTCTAGCTCCGTCCGCGTTTTGATTCCTCCGGCTTTCTTGCCTTTTTCTTTTGACTTGTGCTTAATCGAAAATTTTTCAGGCCGAATTTTGACCGGAGCTCATTGAAATCCTTCCTAGCCTCAGGAATATCTTCAAAGATGTTACGAATACATTCTTCATGATTTGCATTTTCCGTTTTTCGGCTAACAAGTTTAGCGAAGTCGATGAATGATTTTGCGTTTATAGTGCATTCCTCAAGATCTTTAGTAGAGATATTATATACATCTTTACAGTACCTTCCCCAAGTCGATTTCTCAATAGTATCTCTTCGTTCAATTCTAAAAGACGTTTTCGTTCTTTCTCAATTAGTTCGGTAGATGCATCGAAATCTGCTCCCGTCATCATAGCTTCAGGTCCTTTAAAAGATCTCCGGAATCTTTTTTAGAGGATAGGCGACTTAGTGACAAGAACGTTTCGTAATACCGACGAGTTAAATGCTATCCAATTAACTCAGGTTACCCATTTCTCAAAAAAGATTCCGGAAGTCTTTAATTTCCGCGGAAGTCTTTAATTTCCGAGCGAATTAGTTGACTTTGCACCACTGCTCCTTTGAAACCGAAAATAGCTCATGCCCTGCGTCAAATGCCTCATCGATGTTTTCATACCAGTAATCCGCAGTGAAGAATCCATCTGGCGACATGACAAGATGATAACCATCTCCGTCACTCCCTTGAATTTCAAGATTCACAAGGGTTTCGGTGCGTGGAACATTCGGGTTGTCCGATTCAAGTGACCAAGAATTTTTTGTGCCACAAATTTGAACGGTTGTTTGAGTACGAAGTATAACCATAATATTCATCCAGATTGCCTGCTCACAACCGTAAGATTGTTAGGAATAAGGGTGTTTGACACTTTTATTCCTTTCTCGTTTTCTGGCTACGTCCCCGGTTTCGATTCCCCGCGTTCATCCGTTGGTTCTGTTGCTTCTACGGGGATCAGATGCTTGGTTTTCCAGCGCTCAGTAACAAACTCAAGAAATTCTGGAAGCGGCTGCGATCCACAAATTGGAGCCAATTGACGGCCTGCATTTGTGAGCATCACGTGACCAATGTCCAAGTTATTGTTTTGATCTTTCGGCATCGTAAGCGCCACCGGCGTGCCATAGTACAGAACAGCAAACTCCTTCGGTAGCCCAGTCTGTTTGAAGGTCGCAATTCCGTTGAACTGAACGAGACTTAACGATTCAAGGTGGTGAAGGCTGATAAAGTTTATGCCTTGCTGGTTGTAGACGTCGTGCTGATAGTCAAAGACCAACGGGGTAAAGTTTCCAATCATCCATCCGAAGCGACAGAGGTTAGTGAATAGTTCGGCGTCTTGCTTGTCGAGGTCAGCAATGAGGTTGACCGTTCGACGAGAAAAGGTGCCCGGCGAGTTGGCCTCGTTAGCGAGCACACGCGACCATAATTGTTGCATTTCCCGGTCAGAAACGATGCGACATTTGTCGAAAAAATTCGTAATCCAATCATCGTCCACGTTTTGCGGAGTCGAGTGATCTTCTAAAAGCGGCAACGAGTCAGCCGTGATGTTTTCAATGTTGCCTTGTTTCTGAGCCTCTTCTTCAACAAAGCGATGCATCGCTCGCCGGTGAAGATCAGTAATCTGAATCTGTGTTTCGGTGTCAATCAGTTGGGCTTCTGCTTCGGCTTTAGCAATGCGTTTGATCTGATATGGCTTGAAGATTCCGCCAACAGCGTCGGAGATTTTTTCGATCAAGGCAGTTGCAGGCTTTGAAAGTTCGCCAAGGTTGATCATCGAGTTTCCCTCAGGCATCAAATCCTCCCTTCAACGAATAACAACGTCTTGGCTGCACACATTGCAGCCTAACGCTTATGGTATAAATATTTGTAAGTGTAATGCTAAGCCAGGTAGGCCGGATCGAGATCCGGCATTTGGAAATCATGGTTTGCAACATCTCATTTGAATTTGCGTAACCGCGAATCTCCATGCCCGATCCCGATCGGGCCTACATGGCTAGAGGTACAAGTTTTACTCGATCTCCTCTTTCTTTCTGTATAAAATTGTCTTATACAAATCGTCAAAAAGTAAATTTGCCATTTCTTCAGGATTTGAGCTGTCCATATTGCGACCGACAATATGAAGTTCTACTGTATCTGATTGTGAAGTATGTACTCGCAGTATGCGAGATTCGGTGATTGATCTTTGGTCGATTTTGAGAAGAACTGTAATCAGAAATAGGCTGTCACCTTTATATTCAAAGAGATATCCTTGAATGAGTTTTGATTCAAAAAGTTCACGAGCCTTCTCACTGAATACTTTAAACATTGCATTGACTTTATCGAGTTCGGCTTTGGCTAAATCTCTAAGGATGGGTGTTAGGTTTTCATTGCTTTCCTGTAATGTGGCTTCTTGGATTGGACCTGGGATGTCATCTGACGATGTGACGGCAACCTGCAATCCGTCTTGAGATAAACTTAACGCCGTAAGGAAATGTTTCTCGTCTTTGTAGTCTCCTGGAGCATAGAGCACCTTTGGATTGAAGTTGAGAGTTATGAAAAATGCTGCAACGATAGTGAAAGGGAATAGAATCAGAAACCAAACAAAGACTGATTGAGCAGGATCGCTGAGAAATGGAAGAGTGGTAGAAGCTGCAACTTCAGTTATTCCGGCAAATATTGCGATGATTGTTAGTGGATTTTCTATTTTTTGGATGCTTTTGTTCATTTGTCTTGTCTCTTGCCAAGCGTCGCTTTTGGCAAGGAGTCGAGTCCGATAAAGGTTAAGTTTCTGTTTACGCACTTCGATTGTACTCTTTACCGGTAATTTCGCCAATCAGGCTGATAAAACGGCATGCTAAACGAGCTTCTGGTTCTGCTTACACACAGAAGAAACGGATAATACCATTCCACCCTATATCATAGAGGGCACCAAAAAGGGCACCAACTTAGCGGCTAAACATGCTCATTAGGGGACATTTGTGTCCAAAGTGGGTGCTGAAAAGGTGGCGGCGGTGGGGGGCGAAGAAGTCGTCGTAACGTTTCGACGTGTACGTATTTGGCACAAAAAAAGCCGGTAGGGGGTACTACCGGCTTGAGTGAGGTTGCTGGGGCTTGAACCCAGGACCTACGGATTAAAAGTCCGTTGCTCTGCCAACTGAGCTACAACCTCTTTTGCCCCCATAAAGAAGGGGGTTGTGCATCGCCTTTATATAGGCGAGTGGACTATTCTAGGGGGATCGATCGTTCGTGTAAAGGGCCCGAGAGGGGGTGCGGCACGAAATCGGGCGAAAATGGGATGACCACCGCCATTTTATACACCCTAAGGCCCGAATATCGGCAAAATTGAGGGGCGTTCAATAGGGTTCGGGCGGATTTTGGGGAGCTTTGGCTCTGGGGGTGGGAAACTTCGGGGTGAGGGAAGAACGCGGGGGACGTTATACTTCTAGTACTGTGACATTTCGCCTTTAGCCGTCGAGCTCGCTCGTCGCTTGTTGACCCGAAATAGGAACCGCGTTCCAATTTCGGCTTGGGGGTTCCTTCATGAAAAACGGTGCGAAAAATCTGAATCGGATCGATGACGCCGATCTGCGGGCGGTCCGGCTGCCGGGCGAGCGGGTGGAGCTGCTCAACAAGCGGTCGATCCGGTCCGACGGGCGGTTCGTCCTCTACTGGATGCAGGCATCGATTCGCGAGCAGGCCAACGGGGCGTTGGAGTTGGCCAACCGGCTCGGCCGACAACTCGAACGACCGACGGTCGTCGTCTTCGCCCTGACGGAAAACTACCCCGGCGCCAACTTGCGACACTACCGGTTCTTGCTCGAAGCGCTTGCCGACGTGCGGGCCGCCTTGACAAAACGTGGCATCCGGCTGGTCGTTTCGCTCGGCGAGCCGACCGAGGTGGTTGAGCGGATGGCTCGCGACGCGGCCCTTCTCGTGACCGATCGCGGGTATACCCGCATCCAACGTGAGTGGCGCGCGACACTTGCCCGCGTGGTCCGATGTGCGATGGTCCAGGTCGAGGACAACGTCGTGGTGCCGATCGACGTGGCGAGCGAGAAGGAGGAGTATGCCGCGCGGACGATCCGACCGAAGATCATGCGGCGGCTGGAGGATTATCTCGACCCGATCCGGCGAGTCGGCCCATATGGTTCGAGCATCGAGGGGCTCCGGCTTCCGACTGGCGGCAACGACGTCAGCAAAAAGCTCGATCGGGTGGAGCGGATTCTGGAAAAGCTGTCGATCGACCGGAGCGTTTCGCCGTCTCCCTGTTTCACCGGGGGCGAGCGTGCGGCGAAGCGGCACCTTGATCGGTTCTTGCGGTCGCGGCTCGATCGGTATGACCGACGTAACGACCCGACAGCCGGCGTGACGTCGCAGTTGAGTCCGTACTTGCACTTCGGCTGTATCTCGCCGGTGGTGGTTGCCCGCCGTGCTTTGACGTCCGGTTCGTCGGGCAGCGAGTCGTTTATCGAAGAGCTGTGCGTGCGTCGCGAGCTGGCGATCAACTTCGTCGTGCATAATCCACAGTACGATACGATCGGTTCGTTGCCCGACTGGGCCGAGAAGACGCTCGCGAAGCACTGTCGCGACCGGCGACCCTATCTTTATACATTTGAGCAGCTCCGCGATGCCCAGACGCACGACCCGGCGTGGAACGCGGCCCAGCGTGAGATGGTCGCGACCGGGTACATGGCGGGCTACATGCGGATGTATTGGGGTAAGAAGGTGATCGAGTGGACGGCCGACCCGGCCGAGGCGTACGAGACGCTTATCCGACTGAACGACACGTACGAGCTGGACGGCCGCGACCCGAACGGCTACTGCGGCATCGCCTGGTGTTTCGGCAAGCACGATCGCCCCTGGCAAGAGCGGCCGATCTTTGGCACGGTCCGCACGATGGTCGCTGCCGGCTTGGCCCGCAAGTTCAACGTCGAGCGTTATATCGAGCAGGTTTCTGAGTATGGTGTGTGAAAAATAGGATAATCTGTGGCCGGTATCTGCTCAAACTACCTATTTTCTCGGATACTTGCGATTTGCCAGGCCGGTCGGTACAATATTTATAGTATTTAAACGAATAATAGGCGGCGTTTCGTTTTGACTTTACAGATTCCTATATAAGGGGATGACCGATGGCTTCTATTCAATTTCTTTGCGTTTCGTGTCAGCGTGTCCTTCAAGTGGACGAGAGTCAGAAGGGTGGGCAAGCAACCTGTCCCGCCTGTAATGCACAGATGACCGTTCCGAACGCGACGGTGGACGCGGCTGTCCATGCCGGTATACCCCGTGCCCAAGTCGTCGGCGGCAGCCCCTACGCTTCCTATCCACCCCCACAGACGCAAGAGACCGAAGGGCTGGCCATCGCGAGTTTCGTCTGCTCGCTCATTCCCGTTATGTGTATCGGCCCGTTGTTGGGGATCGTTTTTGGACACATCGCCATGAGCCGGATCAAAGCGTCGGCCGGACGGCTCGGCGGAAAAGGGTTCGCCGTGGCCGGCCTGGCGATCGGTTATATTTACCTGGTTTTCACGGTCGTCTTTGGAATCATTTGGATTACCATGTACGCGATAATCATGGGCGCCGTCTTTACCAACATGGAGTGTGAAACCGAGTGGAAAACGGAATTGACAACGGAGGCACCACCCTACGTTGAACAAGTCGATCCGAATGGCATTCCCGTGCCTGTAGCACCCTGTCAGCCAGATAGTTCAACGCCATATCCTGCTCCGAGCCAGCCTTATCCGAGCCCTTATCAGAGCACTCCTCCGTCCACTCCCTATCCGCCCGCCCCTGCTTGGACCCCCGCTGTTCCGGGCTCGGAGCAGCCGGTCATGGAACCGGTAAAGCCCGAGGAGGAAACGCCGTCGATGGCGGAGGAAGGCGAGTCGGTTCCCGAAGATGGCAAACCGGCCGATGACAAGCCGGTCGCAGAAACGCCAACGGAGGAGGCCGACAAGCCGGCCGAAGCCTCGTCGAGTGCCGAGGGTGAAAAGACCGCCGAGGAAGCTCCGGCGGAGACCTCGGAGACAGATCCCGAAAAGGCTGTCGAAGATGCTCCCGAGGAAACTCCCGAAAAAGTGTCTGGTGACGCTCCGGTCGAGGAGCCAGCGAAAGAATAGAGTGATTTGCTCCTTAGCCGTCGAGCTTGCTCGTCGTTTTGAAGAGATTGAGTACTCATTTTGCCATTTTTGAACCAAAATAGGGCACGCTTTTATACCAGTGCTTCCGCACTGTTTAATAGACGAGGTTGTTTGTTACGTGTTGCAGAAGCACCTATCAAAAAAAGCCCAATTTCGGCTTGGTTGGGGTATAATGTAGTATAGAGATAACGCCCGCCAAAAAAATCCTTTCCTTCCGCCATCCCACCATTGATACGTAAAAGGTTCTACAATGAAAAAATTTGCGATGGTTTTGTTTCTTGGTGTAGTGTGGTTCGCTTTGGTGTCGACCGGGTGGAGCGAGCCGAAGCCCGCTCCGTCGGTGCTGATAGTCGTGGAAGATGCTCCCCCTCCAATTACTTGGGGGCTCAAGAAGCAGGGCTATCAAGTTACGGTGAAGGCCCAGGACAAGATCAGCAAGTCGATCACCGGTTATACGGCCGTGTTTGTATATGTTGAATCACAACTAAAGCCGAAGGTCGTTACGCGGTTGATTGACTATGCCGAGAAAGGTGGGCGGCTGATCGTGCTCCACGATGGGATCAACTACGCCAAGAAGGCCAACAAGCGGTGGCTCGATTTTCTCGGCGTTCGGATCTATCCAAAGGACCATAAGAAATATCCGTGGGCCGTGACCAAACCGAGGTTCACGTGGGTGGTTAACCTGATGCCAGAGCACTATATCACGAGTCATGAGGTTCCGTACGATGAAAAGATGGCGTACACCTCGCGCGATCGGGGCGATCTAAAGGGGACGTTTCCCGCGTTCGAGCTGATCGGTTCGCCCGTCTCTCACAACATACGGTCGACCGACGGTAATGAAAAGGTCATCCTACTCGGCACGCAGCTTGAGCTTTGGGGTAACGAGGCAGACACCGAACGGCAGCCGGCCATGGAGGAGACGGCCGGCTGGTACAAACAGGTAAAACGTGGCTGGGTTTTCTATTTCCAGCAGGGCGGCACCTATGATGACTTCTGCAGTTCGAGCTTCTTGCAGATCCTGATGAATTGCCTTACCTGGAAGCCGAACGATCCGAAGTATGCGGCTGCTCCGACGATGAAGCCGCTCTTTACGACGGTCGACCTGAATGTGGGCGAGTCGACCGATGTCCAGCTAACCGACGGTCGCAAGGTTTCGGTGAAGCTGGTCGATCTCAAGCAGCAGTTCGACACGGTTCGCAATGCGGTCCGTGATTCGAAGGTCTCGGTCGAGATCGACGGCAAGCCGCTCGTACTGCACGTAGGCAACTATAACCTGCCGGTGAAGTTTGCCGGGCTACAGGTCGACTGTCCGGTTGCGGGCAGGTATGTGCATAAAATCAAGAAGGAGTTCAATCCATGGGACCTGCACAAGGCGGTCCGGCTCCGGCTTTGGCCGGGCGAGGGGCCATGGGTGCGGCCTGAGACGTACGGGTTCCATGGTGATGGCTCTCCATTTTTAAACCAAACGCAGATGGGTTCGGAGCCCGCTTATGTCAATTGGTGTGATCTGCCGCCGAAGAATGTGCCGCGGATCTACTATCACTACGGACTGGATATCGGTGGGAACGAAGGCCAGTTCGAGATCGTTGCGGCCACGGACGGAGTCGTCGTCTCGGCACGCGGTAAGGATCTGCCCGGCTATCAGAAGAATCTGCCGAACAAGAAACGGGCCGACGTCGTCTACGTACTCGACCGTCGCGGGTGGTTCTATCGCTATAGCCACTTTTGCAAAATCTACGACTCGGTCCAGCTCGGCCATCGTGTGAAAAAAGGCCAGCCGCTCGGGCTGCTCGGCAAGGAAGGAGCCAGCGGCGGCTGGGCTCATAGCCACTTCGATATAAGTTCCATTCAGCCGACCGGTAATTACGGGATCGAAGATGCCTATCCGTTCATGTGGCAGGGTTACATCGCGGCCAGTGGGACGAAGCTCAAGGCGGTTGCCCGTCCGCATCACCTGCTGCAAAAAGGTGAAGAAGTGACCCTCGACGCGACACGGTCCTGGTCGTCGCTCGGGAAAGATGGTATCGTATCCTACGAGTGGACGTTCTGCGACGGCACGACCGCCAAGGGTCCGAAGGTGACGCGCCGCTACGACACGCCCGGCTCGTGGAGCGAGACGCTGAAGGTGACCGACCGCGAAGGACGCGTGGATTACGATTTCTATGTCGTCTTGGTCGTCGGTCCGCAACGAAAAGAGTCTCCTTACCCGCCGGCGATCCATGCGACCTACTATCCGACGACCAACATAAAGGCGGGCGACCCGGTCACGTTTCAGGTTCGATCGTTTGGGATCGACGAGAAGGACGGTCACGAAGAGTGGGACTTTGGCGACGGGTCGCCGACAGTGAAAGTTCGCTCGGATGGAAACAAAAAAGTCCATGCCAAAGATGGCTATGCAGTGACAACCCATCGCTATGCGAAGCCCGGCAATTATTTGGTGAGCGTTCGCCGGACCAATAAATATGGCCAAACGGCAGTCGGCCGGCTATACGTTGTGGTGGAATAATTTATAGACTCTCAGGTATTCAAAGTTACGAGGCCGACCAACGGAAGGCCGGTTTTTCAGGAAAAACGTTAAACCGCTTGTAACTTTAAATATCTTACAATCAATAGCTTTGCCTAAGACAGGATGCATAGGATGAACAGGATTTTGATCGTCGGTGCCGAAGGTCAGCTTGGGACGGCATTATCGAAGACGGCCCCGGAAACCATCGTGGCCGCCTACCTTGATCGTCCCTATCTTGACATTACACAAGAG
Source organism: Planctomycetia bacterium (assembly GCA_050123355.1). GTDB lineage: Bacteria > Planctomycetota > Planctomycetia > Pirellulales > Thermoguttaceae > JASFHG01. The sequence continues at coordinate 4,146 of JASFHG010000039.1, read as the reverse complement.
AGTTCAGTTCAAAGTGTGGTTGACGAGTTTCGTCCTTACCAGATTCTCAACGTTGCCGGCTACACCGACGTCGATCGTGCCGAGCAAGAGCCGGAGACGGCCTTTGCGGTCAACGGCCAAGGGGTGGCGAATCTCGCCTCGGCCGCAAAACGAGTTGGGTCGCGGCTTTTGCATCTTTCGACCGACTATGTCTTTGATGGAGCGAGCGAGACTCCTTATCGACCCGACGAGCAACCGAATCCGCTGAATGTCTATGGCAAGAGCAAGCTGGCTGGGGAAGCGGAACTCGCACGGATCTTGCCCGGTGAGCATCTTGTCGTCCGTACTGCGTGGCTCTACTCACCGTGGGGCGAGAATTTCGTGAAAACGATGCTCCGCCTGATGCGCGAGAAAGAGGAACTCTGCGTGGTCGCCGATCAAGTGGGCAGCCCGACAAGTGCAGAGGCGTTGGCCGAGGTGCTTTGGCGATTGGTGGCTCGGTCGGACCTGACAGGCATCTACCACTGGACCGACGTGGGCGAGACGAGCTGGTACGACTTCGCATGCGCGATCCATCGCGAGGGCTTGCAGCTCGGGCTGTTGGAGCGGCCATGTCAAATCACTCCGATCACGACCCAGCAGCTTTCTCGTCCGGCTCCACGCCCACACTATTCGGCGCTCGACAGCTCCGCGCTTTGCGAGATTCTCGACCTGCAACCAGAACCATGGTCCGTTTCTTTGCGTAAAGTACTTACGGAGCTTTCACTGTAAGCCTGGAAGTTTCCGGTTCCAGTGTGAAATAGTCCCGCCTTCCATTTTGTCCAACGTGACAATCCCACCACTAGCTCGGGTAGCGACGAGCAAGTTCGACGGCTAAATTTGCCGAAATCGGACGCTTTGTAACGTCTGTGTCGTTTGTGCGGATTAAAAATCCAAGAATGTTTCGTTTTCGCAACAAACCATGTTGCCAAAAACCCCCATGTTGCCCAATCGTGTGCTACCCTTGCTACAGTGTGATAGTTTTTGCGCAATTTGTAGGCAACAGGATGCCGCCAACAACAAGGTGGTACGGAACCATGTGCTGGTTACGAAAAGGAAGTCAAGCGACAAGTATTGTAATACTGTTGACGATGGTCTGCATGATGGGCTGCTCTACCCTGCCCTCCAGCATGCCGTCCAGTGGGATCAACCCGAGCGGCGAGTCGGTATTTCTTGGATCGCCTCCGAAGAATCCGTTCTCGTGTCTCGAAAACATGTTCAGCGATCCGGCGCCCGACTATAACTCTCCTTATTATACGGCACCTGTCTATACGGCTCCGGCGTCCACGGCCCAGAGCAGTCTCCCCCAACTCGGAAAGACCAGTGGGCCGAAGGTTTTACCCAATCCGATCTTGGGCGAGAGCTACGATAACCACCCGACACAACGTTTGCAGTGGGATAACACTAACTTAGTAGTCAAGCCTGGTCGGGTTGTGGCACCGGTCGGTAGCCAGGTCGTCGTCATCGCGGGCGTGGTTGCACCGGATAAGTATCTTTCGATGAACGAGCGGATCGATTGGAGCTTGACCTCCGGCAGCGTGGGCCAGTTTGTTGAGGTCGACCCGGGTTCATACACGGATATGTTTTTGGCCGACTTTACCTTCCCTCGCAAAGTGAGCACCAACCAGGCGGTTACGAGTACCTCGCGATATAACATGAATTTGAATCGCGGGACACCGACCAAGGATGACGACATCAAGATCCGCCGAGGCGAGACCTGGGTCGTGGTCAACTCGCCGGTCGAAGGGACCAGTTTCGTCACGGTGCGTGCGCCGAGCGTCTATGATTGGAACGTACGAGAAAAGACCGCGATGATCCACTGGATCGACGCCGAGTGGCAGTTCCCCGCCCCTTCGTTCGCTCCGGCCGGAGGCCAACAGACGCTGACGACGAAGCTCACGCGACATAGCGACCATAAACCACTGGTTGGTTGGCGGGTTCGCTACACCATCACCGGCGGTCCAAAGGCCGGGTTCAACGGCGCAAATGTGACCGAGGCAATCACGAACCAGAATGGCGAGGCGACGGTCGTTATCTCCGAAGAACAGGCGGTCGCCGGAACGAGCCAGATCAAAATCGAAGTCGTCCGACCCGACGGAGTCAACGGCATCGGCTTTGGAACCGGAAATGTCCAGAGCTCCGCGGTTACTGTGGAGCATAATTCGACGACAGTTACGTGGAGTGCCCCCGAACTTTCCTTGATCAAGCGTGGGCCGCCGTCGGTAGGTATCGGTTCGATCGTGACCTATCAGATCAACGTATCCAACCCGGGCGACCTGCCGACCGACGACGTGCAGATCGTCGACGAGATCCCGCTCGGTACCGAGTATATCGGCAGCACGCCCACGCCATCGCAAACGCTGGGGACGACCGTCCGCTGGGAGATCGGTCGCCTTGCCCCGGGCGAGACGCGGAGCGTCCAGGTACAGCTTCGGGCTCAACAGGCAGGCACGATGAAGAGTTGTGCCGAGGCGACGGCCGTCGGAGGCCTTTCGGCGCGAGGATGTGTCACGACCCAGGTTGGTAGCCCGAAGTTGGAGATTAAGATCGTCAACCGAAATTCCAACGTCCGGGTGGGGGATGTCGTTTCGTTTGACATCTATATAAAGAATCTCAGCCAGGTAGCGGCCACCAACTTAACTGTCTTCGATCGCTTTGATAAGGGGTTGGTCTCCGACGTTCCCGAAGCGATGGACTACATGAAGATCGAGACGCATATCGCGGATATCCAGCCGGGAGCGACCCGCCCGATCCGACTGAATTTCAAGACGGAGCAACAGGGCCGACTCTGTCATGAGGTGACGGTCACCGACAGCACGGGCAACACGACCACGGCCTCTGGTTGTATTGATGTCGCCCCGGCCGCATCGACTGATGTCGGTCCCGCAACGCCTGGCACTCCACCAGGTACGATCCCCGGCACTCCGGGCACGACCCCCGGCGGTTCTATCTGGGACCACACCTCCACGGGCGACACAAACGTGACCGCCAAGCCCTATGTCAGTGTCGAGAAGACCGGTCCTGCCCAATTGAAAATTGGCGAGAAAGGGGTCTTTGATATCGTTGTCAAAAACTTGGGCCAGGTGGAGTTGACCAATCTGGTTTTTGTCGATCAATATGATCGCCAGCTTGTTCCGACACAGAGTTCTATTCCTAGAGAAACTCGTGAGATAAAGAACGGTTGGATCCGTTGGACGCTGACCTCTCTCAGTCCCGGGCAATCGAAACGGTATCGGATCGAGTACGAAATGAATGCTCCAGCCGGGCAAGTGAGAAATCAGGTTCGTGTTACTACCGACCAAGGCGTGGAGGATACGAGCGAGACACCGATCACGATCGTGGCTCCTGCACCGGTAGGCCCGGGGCTCGGAGATCCTGGTACGGGAACGCCCGGCATGCCTGGTACGTCGACTCAGCAGGGGAATCTGGCTTTGACCGTTTACGACAATAGCGATGGGGTGGCGGCTGGGACCCCTATTAATTATACCATCAAGGTAACCAACCAAAGTCAGACGGTGACCGATGAAAACGTGATACTGACAATCGACTTGTCGACACATTTGATCCCGATTAAGTCGGGGACCCTTTGTATGGGTAGCACTTCAGCTCCAAACATCACCGGGCAACGGATCATGTTCGCCCCTGTTCCCTCACTTTTGCCGGGTGATAGTGTGAGCTATTTGGTGAATGTCAAATCGAACGCTCCCGGCATGGCCAAGGTGACGGTTTCGGTAAAGAGCAAGAATGTCCAGGCGTTCCAGAAAGTCGAAACCACGAAGATCACTTCGCGATAGAAGAAGTTGTGAATAACACGTAAGATTCAAGCAACGGCAACCCATCTTGCACCCAGTCGCTCTAATCCGCACAATATCCCTACATCCCCTAAAGTCCTCGCGATCCGACTTTTCGGGCCCGCTTTTTCTTACGGCAATAAAAGTCTCTTGCGAATCTGCGCCGTAGTATTAGGATAGGAGTTTCTTCATCGGGATTTTTGATCGTGAGAAGAAAAGTTTTTTAGCAATAACCCCTTACGCATTAAGTATTTAGACCTGCCATGGATAAACCAGACCGCCCTTCGGACGAAAAGAAGCCGGATCCCTCTAAGCAACCCGTCGGAAACAGGAATTT